>DATNOY010000734.1:0-10285 GCA_036703495.1 Coleofasciculaceae cyanobacterium | reverse complement strand
CCTCGGACCGATCGCCACAATCAGCATTTTGCTGAAGATTGTTTTGATTTGCCACAAGGTAAAACCCTGCTTAGAACGACGCCTTTCCATCCTGTTCAGCCACTATGAACTGTATGCCCATGAATCTGTGGAATGGTTAGTGCAGGCCTTGGAGACGCTCAACGTAGCGTTGACCACTAACTTTGGGTCGATTAATTTGTCTTTAGTTCGTTAAATATCCTGAATTTCCTTAAAACTCTCAGTTGCCGAAGGTGCTCAGAATTCCTAAAATGTCATAGCAGCTATTTTGTGTAACAGGCCATTCAGCCATTTTTATCGTCCCTCAAGCAAAGGAGAAAATCGGATGTCCCAGGTGGTTCTAGGCGAAAATGAAGGAATTGAATCTGCTCTGCGCCGGTTTAAGCGTCAAGTGTCTAAAGCAGGCATCTTGGCAGATGTCAAAAGCCACCGCCATTTTGAAACCCCGCTAGAAAAGCGTAAGCGCAAAGCTATCATGGCTCGCCGCAAACGTCGCTTCCGGTAAAGCCATTCGTTGAGAGTAATCCGGTTGTGATGATTGATGCACCTCTCCCTCGATCGCCTAGCGGCTGATACAGCGATTCCTAAGAATCTGCGGCGAGACTAGGTGGTAGCAGGGTTATGGAATGTTGAGTGTAAGCAGTTCACCCTACTGTTTTTGCTAAGAAGCTATTCATAGTTGGTTTAAGGGGCATGGTTAGGCTATGCCCCTGATGGCGTGTCAATTTTAAGCGTTCTTGACAATTTATGTCTGATTTCTAAGACAGCGTTAGAACTTGAGCCAAAGTGTCAAGACTAGGAAGGGAGATCTGGTTTGGATCTGCATCCTAACGGGAGGAGCAAAGGCAGGAGCGGTTTCACCTATCTGGCTTTCCCCTTTTTGGGTTAGGGCCAAACTGCCGACTCAACTCCGAGGCAATGTAGTTTGATGATCAGCACCCTTTCAGAATCCACCATCCGTCAGCTTATGAGCGTAGAGCGATCCAAGAAACCCAAGATGCTTGTTGTGGACGATGAGCCAGATAATCTGGATTTGCTCTATCGAACGTTTCGGCGCGACTTTAGCGTCTTGCGAGCTGAAAGCGGTGTTGCCGCTCTAGAAATTTTGGCAACCGAAGGAGAGGTCGCTGTCATCATCTCCGATCAACGGATGCCTGAAATGAAGGGTACCGAATTTTTGAGCAAAACGGTGCCTCAGTTTCCCGATACGATGCGGATTATTCTGACCGGGTTTACAGATGTTGAAGATTTGGTAGAAGCCATCAACTCGGGACAGGTCTATAAATATATTACGAAGCCCTGGGATCCGCATGAACTCAAGGTTGTCGTTCAAAGAGCAACTGAAACTTATGAACTGCTGAAGCAGCGCACCGAAGAATTACGCCGTGCCCAGGCTCAAACGACGCTGCTCAGCCTGATTGTGCAAATTGCTTCTCAGGTAAGTCATCCAGGGGATTGCCTCCAGGCAATTGCCCGTGCCTGTAGCGAAGTTTTTGCAGCCGATTACTGTCTGATCCAGGACGTTGAGGGGGCAACCTGGGGCACACAGGCAAACTCAGGTACTAAATTAGGTACCAAATTAGGATCCAAGGATGCAACGGCTCAGAAATCGCTAATTCAAGAGGCGATCGCAACGCAGAAGCTACAGTTGATCGCCAATGTTGCGGCTGATCCTCATCTATCGAGCCTGCCTCACTACGCCAACACAGGCATTCAATCTCATTTGGTGGCTCCTATTCTGTTCCGGAATCAACTGCTGGCTGTTCTGTCCCTTCAGTGGAAGCGACCTTTTGAGCTGCGAGAGGATGAATTGACGCTGATCAGCTTGGCCGCTCAGCAAATTGCCTTGGTGTTAGCTTGCGGTTGATCCCTTCCTGAAGCCATGAACCGCAGGTAGAGATTTGAGAAGAGACGGTTTCTAGAACGCAAATCTCAAAGCGTCCTACTCTCTCAATTGTGTAGGATTGAGGGGTAGTCTCTCCTGCGTAACGGCGATTCCGTGAACCCAACTGTACCGGCTCAAGATATCCAGGCGATTTTCAATCGTATTGCACCTGCATACGATCGCCTTAACGATCAGCTTAGCTTGGGGTTACACCGAGTCTGGAAGCAAATGGCGGTCAAGTGGAGCCAGCCGCGCCCAGGTTCAGTTTGCCTAGATGTTTGCTGTGGTAGCGGCGATTTAGCCCGGCTGCTCTCGCAACAGGTGGGTGCAGAGGGACAGGTCTACGGGTTAGATTTCTCGGCTGCGCAATTGGCGATCGCTCAACAACGCTCTCAGCAAAGCTCCCATCTGCGATCGATTCAGTGGGTTGAAGGAGATGCCCTGCAGCTGCCTTTCTCAAACAACCAGTTTGATGCGGCGACGATGGGCTACGGCTTACGCAACGTCACTGACATTCCGCGAAGTCTTCAAGAACTGCATCGTGTGCTGAAACCCGGCGCTAAAGTCGCTATTCTGGACTTTCATCGCCCCAGCCACCCGCAGTTTCGTGCCTTTCAGCAGTGGTACTTGGATCACTTCGTGGTCCCCCTCGCCGAAGGAATGGGATTGCGCGATGAATATGCTTACATTAGCCCCAGTCTCGATCGCTTTCCCGTGGGCAGCCAACAGGTTGATCTAGCTTACCAAGCTGGATTTTCCCAGGCCGTGCATTATGCGATCGCTGCAGGCATGATGGGTATTTTAGTAGCTACTAAGTAAAAACGGCTTTAAGACGACTCCTGCCACTGGAGAGCCGTATACCAGGTGTACTGCGGCATTCTCTCTTGCTCCATCTCGCTACATCTTTAGTTCTTAACCTTTATCCCCTCCTTCTCCTTGGATCTCGCGACTCTCTGGACCCTGGCTGCACCCCCCATTGTTGGCGGCATCATTGGCTATTTCACCAATGACATTGCCATCAAAATGTTGTTTCGCCCTTATCGAACGCTATACATCGGCGGCCAGCGAGTGCCGTTCACTCCTGGACTTATTCCCAGCAACCAAGAGCGGTTAGCAAAACGGATTGCTGACACCATCATGGGGTCGCTGCTAACGCCGAGTGAGTTACAAAATCTGGCGCGTAAGCTGTTGCAAACAGAACGGATTCAGGCAGCGATCTACTGGCTGCTAGAGCTAAGCCTGGAGCAAATTCAAGGCGTTAACCAAGAGAAAGCAGTCAAGATTGTTGCCAATATTCTGAAAGACTTGCTGAGTCAGTCGTTGCCTCGGTTGATCAAGGTCATGGCCCGGCGCGAGGATTTCTTAGAAACCCAGCTCAATCAAATTTTTGACCAGGTGTTGTTGGAATTGCAGGTGACTGAATTTCAGGCTAACCAGCTGTCTAGCTGGTTATTGGAGGTGGTGTTTCCACCTGATGCAATTCGGCAAGCGCTGGTCGATTTCCTGACCGATCGCAACATTCGCGTGATCGACGAGGGCTTCCGCGAAAAAACAAGCGGCACGTATTGGGTTGTGGCTAACTTGTTTGGCGTGCGCAACGCCTTGACCCGCTTGCGAACCTATTGCTTGGACGATCGAGAAGAAAGCAATGCCCGAATTGCTGAATTGACTGCTTCTCTGGGCATCCAGAATCGTTTGAAAGAACTGTTGCAAAACCTCTCGCTGCAAAATTTACCCGTTTCAACAGTGCGACAGCTCCGCAAAACCATCCGCGATAGCGTCCGCGATTACATTCAGATGAAGGGATCCAATGTTTTACAAGGGTTAAGCGAGTCGATTGATTGGGATAATGTCGCCGCCTTACTGCTCAACCGTCTGCGCACTTCCGAGGCTGTCACCACTTCTCTAAAGCCTGTAAGCCAGGAGCTGGCCCTAATTTTGGAGCGTTACCTGGAGCGAGATTTGGAGTCGATTGTGGCTCAGGTCATTCCTATCTTGAATATTGATGAAGTGATTATTAATCGGGTGAAAGCCACTTCGCCAAAAGATTTGGAGATGGCAATTCAAGGGATCGTCAAAAGCGAGCTGCAGGCCATCGTCAACTTGGGCGGCGTTTTAGGTTTTGTGATTGGGTTATTGCAAACGATTAGCCTGCTCCTCAACTAGAGGGCTGTGCGGGGGCAGGATTGCGGGGAATAGCTCAGGTGAACGCTCTAGTCCCCTATAACTCGGACTGCATAGCAAAAGCGATCGCTTGGGAAGTTATCCAGGCGATCGCTTCTGAAACTCTAACAAATCTCTAGTTCAGGCAACTACTGTTTGGCTAGGACGTAGAATTTCTACCGGAGCCAAACTTGAGTCCAATTACTTAGAGATAAAGTCTTTGCCTTGTCTGAGAGCATCCTGTCCAATATTCTTGAACACCCAACCCAGCGCCAAAGCCAACGGCAGCACAACAAGTAAAAGTCGCCAATCCATAGCTGAGTCCCTCCTCTAAAGAAATATGAATAGCTCTCATCTTTATGATTCATTGTGCGATGAAATGCCGGGATTTGCCAGACCTACCTTTACATTTCTTAACTGAATTGATAAGGATGGTAACTTGGCTGCATGGCGCTGGACATCTGGGACAAATATCCAGACTTCCTGGAAAGCCCAGATATTAGAGAAACCCCAGATCAGTGCCCTTCCCAGCATGAACTAGCGCCAGTTTCTCGTACTTGCGGGCATGTTCAATCAGGTCGGCGGCTTCTGCCTCTGAAACTGGGCGAACCACCTTAGCCGGAACCCCCACGACCAGCGATCGCTCCGGCACATCCTTCGTCACCACTGAACCTGCCCCGACAATACTGCCTGCGCCAACTTTTACGCCGTCCAGGACGATCGCGCCGATGCCAATCAGACTACCTGTCCCAATCCAAGCGCTGTGAATCACAGCCCGATGTCCCACGGTGACATAGGCCTCTAGAACTGTGGGTTGTCCTGGATCGCCAT
Source organism: Coleofasciculaceae cyanobacterium (assembly GCA_036703495.1). Taxonomy (GTDB): domain Bacteria; phylum Cyanobacteriota; class Cyanobacteriia; order Elainellales; family Elainellaceae; genus Drouetiella. The sequence goes on along the minus strand of DATNOY010000734.1, from coordinate 5,388 downwards.
GCAGAATGGCTCCATCCTGAATATTGGTGCACTCGCCAATCCCAATGGACTCGACATCGCCTCGGACAATGGCACCATACCAAATGCTTGCGCCAGCGGCCACGGTAACTTGCCCCATGACCGTGGCATTGGGTGCCACGAAGGCTGCTCGCGATAGATCGGGGGGTGACCAATAGGAAGTTGGAAAACTTAATGAATCGTTGGTATTGTTCATTACAGCCTCCCTGTCCGAGAACGATTGCCTATAAGAGAACAATTGCCTATAAATTGCCGGAAACATCTAGGGATATCAATCATTCTCAAAACCTTCAGATTTGTTACGGAGTATAATAGAACCACCGGAATTGGCTCAGGTCGCGTATGCTGACAGCAAATCAATGATGAACCCAGCTTTACAGTATCCAATCTTTGGTCCAGAAATTCAGTGCCCACATTGCCGCCAAATGATTCCGGCTCTCACACTGACTGATACTTACCTGTGTCAGCGGCACGGGGCGTTTGAAGCAAATCCAAAAACGGCTGAGCTGATTCATCTTCAGTCTGGACGGCATTGGCGGCAGTGGAACAACGAGTGGTATCGTCAGCATACGCATCCAGATGGTATTCGCTTTGAGATTCATGAAGCACTCGATCGCCTCTACACGCAGGGCTATCGGGCCACACGGGTAATCATTGCTAGCCGCTACAAAGATTTGATCAGCACCTATTTAGAGCGCAGTGCGCCTTGGCGAGGGCAGCCGGATTCTCCCCGACCGCGCCTTTATGGGTTGCCCGTTGAGTTTAGCCCTGAGCCTGCCGAAGAGCCTTGCTGGGATGTAATTAATTTTGATCTTGAAAAAGAGCCGGGCGCACCCGTGCGCTATCCCTATTTCCGACTGTTTGAGTAACGTTAGTTGTTGAATGAATACGATTTAAGTCATTTTTGAGGGATTTCAGAAGCGGCTGAATCGTGGACATTTCAGCACTTGTTATCTGCACTAAAACAATGCACCACGCTTCGATTCGGACGGCTGATATCTACCGCGCCATTGCCTTCTACGAGCTGCTTGGGTTTCAAGTCTGTGAGCGGTTTACGGCAGGGATTACGCTGGCCTGCTGGATGGAGGGACTGGGAGGACGGATTGAGCTCCTGCAAGTCCCCCAGCCTCGTCCGGCTGCAGATGCCTTTGCGGATGAACATTACACCGGATACTACCACCTCTCTTTTGACCTCACTGCCGTAACCGATGACCTGCCCGATTGGCTTGAAGAGCTGAAAGCTAAGTTTTCTGAAAGTGCAGCAACAGGGCAGGTTCTGCCGCTCAAAATCTTGCTGGAACCCACCCAGCAGATGATTGGCGATCGCATTTATGAAGTTGCGTTTGTTGCCGATGCCGACGGCTTACCGTTGGAGTTTTTGCGGTTGATGCAGCGGTTGCAAGAAAATTAAGGTTGTTATGATAAAACAGAGCCTCAACGGTTCATGCTGATAGGCAGGTCTTCAATGCCTTAACAGACTCAGCTGAGCGCTAGGCTGAATTCATTAATATCACCTTACAACACAAACCCCATATGGAACCTGGTAGTCAAGCTAGCAACCCCACTGAACGAACTTCTCAGTCGCTAGCTAATGTCATTGGTACATTGATTGCACTGCTGACATTGACCGTCCCGATCGTTGCGATCGCCCATTTTTCTTCTGCTGATGGGCCAGGGTGGCAGTCATCTGTTCAACCTTTAGGACACCGGAACTAATGGTTTAATCTGCAACTTTAGAGATGTTGATCTGAATTGCTTCACAGGTCTGAGGTTCTAGCACCCCCCTTCTTCCCCTAAAATGCTACTCGGAGGGGTAGCTAGAATTGGGTAGAGTTTGACGTTTGTGCAGGCTCTTGGCTACCCCCCAGTTCTGTCAATTTGGAGAAACGCTGTGGACTTATCGCGCATTCCTGCTCAGCCGAAGCCGGGGATTATTAACGTTCTGATTGAAATTCCGGCAGGCAGCAAGAACAAGTACGAGTTTGATAAAGATTTGAATGCTTTTGCGCTGGATCGAGTGTTATTTTCCTCTGTACAGTATCCTTACGATTATGGATTTGTTCCTAATACCTTGGCGGATGATGGGGATCCGCTCGATGGTATGGTGCTGATAGATCAGCCGACATTTCCAGGTTGCGTAATTGCGGCCCGTCCGATTGGCATGCTTGAGATGATAGATGGTGGCGATCGAGATGAAAAAATTCTCTGTGTCCCCGATAAAGATCCTCGGTATGCTGGGGTTAAATCTCTCAAGGATGTTGCACCTCATCGCCTAGAGGAAATTGCTGAATTCTTTAGAAGCTATAAAAATCTAGAGAAAAAGGTAACTGAAATTCTAGGTTGGAAGGATGTTGACCAAGTGATGCCATTGGTTGAAGCTTGCGTTAAAGCGGCTCAGAAATAGGCAGCGCTGCTGGGCTAGGCAACTGATATAGGTTGTCTAGCCCATAGAGAGCCGATAGCGAAGGATTAATTTTTCGCTAGAAGCGATCGCTCAGTGAGAATTTGGCCCTCAAGCATCCCGACCTGCTGATTGAAGCTGGTATATAGAGGTATATCCGAAGACAAAAATTTGGTAGCGCAGCTCAAACTGCGGGAATGATTTGGGTAGGGATAAGTAGCCGCAAAGGTTCGCTAAGCAAGGGTTGAATCGACCAACAATGTCAGGCTTTGGTTTTGTAACAAATCACGCTCACTCACTCAACGGAACTTTGCCTACAGCGGCGATCGAGCGCCCATCGGAGTTCACGGTGAAATTCTGGGGTGTCCGAGGCAGTATCCCAACTTCCGGTATTGAAACCGCTCGGTTTGGGGGCAACACACCCTGTGTCGAAATGCAGGTCGGTGGCAAACGCTTGGTCTTTGATGGGGGCACAGGCTTGCGAGTGCTAGGCAAGCATTTGCTGTGTGAGATGCCTGTGCAAGCCCACATCTTTTTTACGCATACCCATTGGGATCGGATTCAAGGCTTTCCTTTCTTTGCCCCTGCTTTTATTGAAGGCAATCAATTTGACGTTTATGGAGCCATAGGGGCAAACGGGGCATCCATCAAGCAGCGGCTCTCGGATCAAATGCTGCGTCCCAACTTTCCGGTGTCCATACAAGCTATGCGATCGCAGCTCAGGTTCCACGATGTTGCGCCTGGTTCGATCATCCGGTTAGATGATGTCGTGATTGAAACGATCGCCCTCAATCGTCCGAATGGAGCCTTGGGATACCGCGTCACCTGGAATGGATGCGCGGTGGTCTATGCCACCGATACAGATCCTTCGTTAGGACACTTAGATCAAGGCTTGCTCTACTTAGCGAACCAGGCTGATCTGCTGATTTATGACATCGCCCGTCCTGATCACATTCCCTACTTACAGGGCAGTGCTGATGGGGAGCAACCGCTTCCTTGGAAAACTGGGGCAGAAGTGGCGATCGCTGCTGAGGCTAAGCAGATTGCTCTGTTTCATCACGATCCGGATCACGAAGACGATTTTCTTGAGCAGATGGAGGCAGAACTGCAAGCCTGGCTGCCCAAGGTGCAGTTTGCCCGGGAAGGCTTGGCGATTCAACTCTTCTCAAAAAGTTCGTCGGTTGCCAATGGCTGATTTGCCATAGCTGGTTTGTCCTGGCTGATCGGGCTGGGCGATCGGGCTAGGCGATCGCCTAAACGACCTGCTCTAACAAAAGCCAATACGATACACTGATCAAATCGTGTCGTATTGTATCCTCCAATGGAATTTCGACCGTTTTGGGATCTGCTCGAACAGCTGGGTATTGTTTTACCGAATGCCTCTAAACTCCAGGGAAATCAGCCAGACAAGCTGACTCGGGCTACGCGCAGCAGGCGAGCGGTTTCCATCCCGTCTGCCCCACGGCCGAGCAATGCCGCTGAGTTACTGGAGTTGCTTAATGCGACGGCGGAAGCTGTTCCCGAAGCCGCGGACGATAGCCTGACGGGGCGCAATACCCGGTTGGAAACCCGCTCTGAACATTTTTGGCTGCCGCCCGGCAAAACGGTAAATGTGGCAGGATACGAAATTCCTGGCATGGTGTATGTCGGCGAGGGACTGTCTTCTATCAATAATGCCCGGGCTTCTGAAACTAGCCTGATTAACCCTCAGCTCAAGGTGAAGCGCGATCGCCCGGACATTGAAGGACAGCAAATGCCGTACTCCACCTCCTATAGCCAAATGCCGCCTGCTTGCCGAGCGGCTTATCTAGACTGGCTGGCTACAGGGCGGTGCAATCCTGATATTTACATTGGCTATATCTGGCTATTTTTTTACGGCTTAGAGCGGCGAGTGTTTCATGACTTGCTGAATGTCAATTTCCAAACCCAGCAGTCCAAGCGGCAAGAGCTAGATCAGATCGTGGCAGAAGTGGAGCGACTGAATCAAGTTTATGGGGGACAACGGTTAAGCGGCGGCATTCGCTACAAAGTAGAAACGTTTCTAGAGATTTGTCAGATCGTCAAATCGGCGAATTTAAGTGAGTCAATCGATCCCCTGACCGCCAAGTCGCTGGTGCTTCAGGTGGGTTTAGGACAGCTAGTTGAGCAAGGTCGGCCGATTCCGGCAGATTGGGCCTTAGCCTGGTATAGCAGATTGTCTAGCTATGCCCTGCCGATCGCTGCATCCCGCTGTGTAGAAGAGTTTCAGGCGCTGTTTCGGCTGCGCTACACCCAGCAGTACGGCGAAGGCATGAAGCTGAAGGCTGGTAAATCGCGGCTGACCACCGTCTATTATCCAGCCAGCCAATCTTTTTGGAGCCGGGCAGTCACCGTGCCCCTGGGCAATTTGCCAGATGTGACGCGTTTTGCTGCCAAAGTCAGAAAAATTGGCGAGGTGGTGGAAACCTGTCGAACAGAGCTGGAATCTCTCAGTCGGTTTCTAGGGCGCAATCCCAACAGCCGCAATACCCATAGCGCCATTGCCCTCCTGCCGGCCGATTTGCTTTCCACCTACGGTGGCGATCTGGTGCAGCAATTGCAGCAGTGGTTGAATCAATTGTTCGCTAACCCTGAGCAGCTGATAGCTGTCGTTTCGGGACAGGACTTGCTGCAGCAATGGTCGGGTGCTAATCCAGAGAAATTGACCAAGGCGGAAGCCACAGGACTGTCAAAAGTTTTGGAGCTGCTGGGCTATGGCATAGAACCCGATCTGCGCTTTGGCGGTGCTGCTCCTACGCTGAAAAACAAGGCGGCTCTGTTTCGCCTGTCTCAACCTCATCCAGCCGCTCTCTCCGATCAGTACTACCAGTCTACTCTGCTAGCACATTTGGCGATCGTGGTGGCCAGCGGCAATGAGTCTCCCAGTTCCATAGAGCAGCAGTTTTTGACCTCCTACCTGCAGGAAACTGTAGAGCTGGAAGCAGCGGAGC
>DATNOY010000733.1:0-4076 GCA_036703495.1 Coleofasciculaceae cyanobacterium | reverse complement strand
TTCCCTGAATCCACAAAAAGACCTGCCGGGGATTGCGAATAGACGGAACTGCGATCGCGCCGATCACGCTTCCTAAAGCATTACTGATCAAGATGAAAGCCAGCAGATGCGCATAGGTATAAGCAATCGACTGGAGTACAGTCTCTAGAACTCGGAACCAGATAATTTCTAAAGAAATGGCTACTAATCCTGAGCAGAAGACCAACACACACCAGATCCATACCGCGCGAGTAGCTGGCTGCAGGGTTGACACCGGGGTTGGCAGCGCCTGATGGTCAAACTGCCAGGCGATGCCCAGGGACACCAGCCCCACCAGGGCGCTCAGGGTAGCACTGCCATAAATCGTCTGTTCATATCCCAGCGTTCCCAGAATATACCAGCCCCCTAGCAGCGTTCCCAAACCCGATCCCAAGGTATTAACGCCATAGAGTAAGCCCACCAGAGGTGCAGCCCTATCGGCGCTGCGGCTGATGGCCGTTGACAACAGCGGCAGAGACACACCCATCAAAAAAGTGGGAATTAAGAGACTCACGAAGACAATCAATAACGTCCAGGCCGTAGACTGCGCTAGCAGGCTAAAGTGGCGAAATAGCAAGTCATAGAACAAAAAGCGGCTCAAGACTGCGAACCCAGCAATTCCTAAATTACACAGTCCATAGGTTTGAACGGCACGCTGTCGGCTGAGGCGATCGCTCAGCCTCCCTGCGGCCCAGCTGCCTAAACCTAAACCCAATAAATAAGAGGCCACCACAATCGTGACTGAGTGGACATCGGATCCTGAAAACAACCCCAGCAGGCGCTGCCAGACAACTTGATAGAGCAGTGCCGTAAACCCGGATATAAAGAAAAGCATCAGCAGGAGCGTTACCGGAGTTTTGACTCTGGCAGTATCGCCGGGATTTTGGGTAGTCGGAGGGGTAAGCATTAGACTGAAGCAGGTGGATCTGACCGAATGTTCTGACCGAATGTATAGTTGGACTTTGACCTCGTTCAAGCCTCTCTAGAGAGATAGCCCTCAGGAACGTGAATTTAATCAACCCCCAAACTTAATGTTTGAAAGTACGGCATTGCTGTGCTCTCAAACATTAAGTTTGGTTTTAATGAATTCGTGATCCTTAGCAATAGAGGCAAGCGCCGCAAATTCCCCCACCCCTGACCTGCCAACTGCTCAAATCCCCGATGATCTAGCGCCGCATTTGGGCATCCTGTGAACAAGATGAACTCCCCCTGTATGAAGCCCCATCCCTTGAGCAAATTGTGAACGTTAGACCCCGCCATCCATTCCATCTCTTGCGGCAGGTTTGGGATCGACGCTGGCCGACTCATCTCAAACACCTCGGCTGGGGAACGCCTGCCAGCGTCAGCACCATTGCTTTGATCAGTTTGGCTGTCACTGGCATTATGGGTGGTGTCAAGTATCTGGGCGGATTCGAGCCATTCGAGCTAAGAGCCTATGATGGCATGGTGCGGTTGCGCGCGGATCAGCCGATCGATTCCAGGCTCTTGGTAGTAACCATTACCGAGGCAGATCTGCGCCTGCAACAGCGATCGACCCTTGCCGATCAAACGATCGCTGAGGTTCTGTCCATCTTGCAGGCTGATCAGCCGGCCTTGATTGGGCTGGACCTATATCGGGATTTACCCCAACTGCCTGGACATGCGGCTTTGCAAACCCAGCTGCGCGCCCCCAACCTGATCGCCATTACTAAATTGGGAGATGGCGATGGCAATCAAGTGCCGCCACCACCAGATGTACCGCCAGAACGGGTTGGCTTTAATGACTTTCCCATTGATCCAGATGGCGTTGTCCGGCGCAGTCTGCTGTTTGGAGGCACTTCTGCCTCTTTTTCTCTACAGCTTGCTCTGCATTATTTGAACCGGCAAGGAATTACCCCCCGTTCAACCCTAGCCAACAACATGCAGCTTGGCGATGCCACCTTTATTCCCCTAGAAGCAGACTCTGGCGGCTACCAAACCAATGATGCTCGAGGATATCAATTTTTACTAAACTACCGCAGTCGGCAGCCCGTCGCCAGACAAGTCACGCTCCATCAAGTGTTGAAGGGTGAGATCCAGCCGGAGTGGGTCAGAAACAAAATTGTCTTGATTGGCACAACGGCTCCCAGCAGCCGAGATCTGTTTCATACACCCTACAGCGCCGCCGAAACCACCCATCATCAAATGGCAGGGCTAGAAATTCATGCGCAGACTGTCAGCCAGATTCTTAGCGCTGCTTTAGGTCAGCAACCGTTGTTTTGGGTTTGGACAGAATGGCAAGAGTGGTTATGGATCGGCGGCTGGGCTGTGCTCGGCAGCAGTCTAGCCTGGGCAGTCCGTCACCCGCTGAGGCTGGGGTTGGGCTGTAGCGGCATTCTGGCGGCCTTAGGCAGCACCAGCTTTCTGCTGTTTAGTCAGGCGGGCTGGGTGCCTGTGGTGGCCCCTGGGGTGGCCGCGATCACCGCCGTCGGAGCCATGCTAACCTACCGATCGCACCAGGCCCAGCGGCAACAGCAAATGGTGATGACGTTGCTGGGGCAAAACACCTCCAAAGAAATTGCCGCTGCCCTGTGGAAACATCGCGATCGCCTGCTCACCTCAGGGAAACTCCCCGGACAGCAGCTCGTTGCCACGATGTTATTCACCGATCTCAAAAGCTTCAGTACTCTCTCAGAGTCCATTCCCCCTGAACCTTTGTTAGAGTGGCTAAACGAATATCTGGGAGCTATGACCCAGGAAGTTCAACGCCATCAGGGTATTATCAACAAATTCACCGGAGATGGGCTGCTGGCAGTGTTTGGCGTGCCTGTGCCTCGGGTTAAACCGGAAGAGATTGATCAGGATGCTTACCAGGCAGTTGCCTGTGCTTTGGCCATGGGCGATCGATTAACTTGCCTGAATCAGGAGTGGCAGCAGCGAGGCTTGCCGGTGGTGCAAATGCGGGTAGGGATCTGCACGGGAACCGTGGTGGTGGGCAGTTTGGGGAGCAGAGACCGGATGGAATATGGGGTGATTGGAGACACGGTCAATACTGCTTCTCGATTAGAGAGCTGTGCCAAAGAATCACAAAGCGACCCCTGCCGAATTTTGATTGCCGGAGAAACCCTCAAGCATGTTCAAAATCAGTTTCAGATAGAACCTTGGGGACTGATGGAGCTGAAGGGAAAACACAACCAGATCGAGGTTTCCCGAGTCATGGGACATGCCACCCGCGAGCAGCAGCCTTGACGTTTGATTCGCTTTGGTCAACTGATAACCTCAACCTCTTTTAGATCTATGCCTTCTTCTAACCTAGTTTCATCTGCATCCTGGCAAAAGCTAACGTTGATGGCGATCGCCTTCGGTTTAAGCCTGACCAGCATTCCGGCGAATGCCCTGGCCCAAACCTATATTCCGCCCGATCGCGGCTTGCCCGGGCGACGGGAAGGCGGCGGCACTCGAGGCGGCTGCGTGCTCAGTCAGCCCCCGCTAACGGCCCTCATGCCCCAAACAAACTTTGGCGTGACCACTCAAGCCCATCCCAGTCTGTTCTGGTATGTGCCTCAAACCACCGCCACCGCTGCCGAGTTGGAATTGCGCAATGAACAGGAAGCGACGGTTTATACCACTCAAATTCCGCTGACGGGTAAACCCGGTATTATTCAGGTTAAGCTGCCGGAGAATTCTAGCGCAGCAGCTCTAGAAGTAGGTAAAACCTATCATTGGTACTTTTCCTTAATTTGCAATCCGCAAGATCGTTCAGGAGATGTGATCACAGAAGGATGGATTGAGCGGAGCGCACCAGATGCAGCGTTGATTCGCCAGTTGGCCGCAGTAGAAGCAGATTCTCCAGCAAAAAGGCTGCATCAACAGGCTACTCTCTATGCCGCGTCAGGAATTTGGTACGATGCCTTGAGCACCTTAGCAGAACTGCAAAGCGTTCAACCCCACGACCCCACGACTCTTCAAAGTTGGAAGCGGCTGTTGACCTCAGTTGAGCTAGGCAAATTTTCGGATCAGCCTTTGGCTGCATCACAGTCATGCCCTTAAAATCGAGCCTTTAAGATCGAGGATGCAATCACATCCAGGTTAGGGGCAGA
>DATNOY010000732.1:0-5510 GCA_036703495.1 Coleofasciculaceae cyanobacterium | reverse complement strand
TAAAAAAAGGAAGAATAAAGTGAAAAGCGGAAGGAGGAGGGAAGTGTTAAATCTCACAATAGAGCCACAACAGCTTCCGTCTAGACAGGCTTCATGCGTCATCCGTCGCTTACTTTAGTACTGATCTGGTAAGCTTTTCCTCATCCTTCCGGCTTCATCTTGATGTTCTTCCTCTATGCCATTCGATGGGTAGCTTTGTTTTCTAATCCTTCTTGAGAATGATCTAACTGTAAGTTGCCTTCAGGTTGGCTGCGTTTCCAGAAAGGAGTTTGCTTCCCTACGGCTCCTTTGGCAGGCGTAACGCCACCATCGGCTAGCCACAAGGCCCCAGTCACATAGCTTGCTTCCTCTGAAGCCAGAAAAGCGTAAACATTGGCCATTTCTTCAGGGGTTCCTCTCCGAGCCATCGGCGTTGCTTGGATCAGCATCGTTTCCATTTCTTTGCTCATAGGCCCGGTTTCTTTGTGAGTCCAGGCCGTGTCGATCGCCCCAGGACAAACGCAGTTAGCTCGAATTCCGTACTTAGCCTGTTCTACAGCCACACCCATCATGAAGGAATGCATCCATCCCTTAGTGCCGCCGTAGGTCGTGTTATTGGCTAAACCATTGAAACCTGCCTCTGAACCGGCTGAGACAATATTGCCATTCGTGTTGCGCAAATGTGGCAAGGCAAACTTGGTCATCAAGAAAGCAGAACGCAGGTTCATGCGAACGGTGCGATCGAAATCTTCAACCGGATATTCATCGGTTTCTGCAGTTGTTAAAAAGACCCCTGCATTGTTCACCAAAATATCTAGCTTGCCGTAGGTATTAATTGCGGTCTGCACACACTGCTGTGCTTGATCTACTTCAGAAACATCACCTGCATAGGCTACAGCTGCGCTGCCATAGTGACGAATTGCTGCGGCTACTGCTTCAACGGGGTCACTGGGTAGACCATTAACCACAACCTTTGCCCCTTCTTTAGCAAACTTGTGAGCGATCGCTTCTCCAATGCCAGTGCCTGCCCCCGTAACAATTGCTACCTTATCTGCTAAGCGTCCGGTTCCACTCACCATGATTTTTTCTGCAACTCTACTCCTCAAACTGTTGTTTAAGAACTGAAGATTGACCTCTATCAGGGGTGAGGTTATACGCTCTATCCTTTGTGGGTTGAAAAACAGGTTTTTGACGATCATTTTTTAACCATCAGATGAAACCTTAGCGATTATTTACTAGTGATTATTTAGCGATTATCCAAGGAATGATTGTGTATTTGTCAGAGAATCGCTAGGTTGCTACATTCTAAAACCTTTATTTTCCAATTCCCCCTTATGAAAGAGGTCACTAATTTAAGCAATCTCTAAGCTATAAAGTGAAGATTCAAAAAATACTTCTCAAGATTCTGGTTGAACAGTCTCCTAGTCAAAAATTGATTTTGACTGGAAGATTGCTTGGAAAGCGCCAATGGTGAATCGTTCTCCAAATCCATAAAGCACCCTTTAAGACCAGAGCTTGCTGAATGATTACTTAATACGGAAAAAACATCATGGAAGACATGCAATCTCAAACAGACGTACAGCCCGGAACCAGAGATAATCTTCAACCTGGAACTCAAACGTCTCAGCCTCAAACAATGGCAGAAGAAGAGACACGGGAAGAGGTTAAACAACAAGATGATAAGGCTAAATCCGAACTGGGGCAATTGCCACAAGAGATCAGAGACTCTTTGCCCGAAGATGCTCAGCGGCTTTTCTTAGCGGCTTACAACGGATTCTATGCCAATAGCCATGACAAAGAAGGAGCACTACGGGTTGCGTGGCAAACTATTGAACATAATGAGCATTATGCTCGAGGGGCAGATGGTAAATGGTCTCGTCTACCCGAAGAAGACGGGGGCGGACATGGCGCTTTAGGAACTGCACCTAACTCTTAAAGCTTTTACCACAAAGTATTGCTGCTATTTCTAACTCATCTGTTCTAATTTCTGGGGCAGATGAGTTTTTACGTTTTTTTACGTTTATAGGTGCGAGAACACCCCTCTAATAAGAATTAAAAATCTTACCTAAAAACCCCCTGTGAACGTACTCATAGGGGGTTTGTGGCTTTAAACTGTCATCCAGCCTTCTAGCGATACCCTACCAAATGCAAAAAGTTGTCGAATACGTCCACATTGGCCAAAATGACGTAAGCGATCGCCGCTCCAATCAGTCCACCTACCAAAAAACCACTACCATATTGACTCCAACCCTCGCGGCTCTTAAAAGCGTCTGGAGGATTGGGAACGGTAATAGTTGCGATGGGTTGGGGAGGATTGCTAGCCGCATATAGCCAAATCAGTAGGGTTGAGATCAAGATCAATCCCATCGTGGAAAGTAGGGCAGCGAGGGTGCCGCTATCGGTAAAGCGCAGCGGGTTAAACTTGGCAAAAGGACCTACAAGCCAATAGCCATGTGCTACCCCTACTTCTAGCCCTCGGCGGACAGGAGATAAACCGGCGCGATAGGCTGGCAGACTATTAATGTAAGCTTGTACCAATCGGGAAGAATTAATCGGTGTAGCAAGATTTGCGTATTGAGGATCTCTAGCCGGATGGACTACCTCCTGATTTCTAGGATCTCTGGGATTATCATTGGACTGTTCAATTCTCTCGACGAAAGTAGTCATATTTCTCAAGTGCGTAAAGACCTGTGTCCAGCATCTTAGAAATATTACCCAGGCAAAACATCGTTCTTAGGCTATACAGCCAATGGCAGAGACCAGCGCAGAGACCAGGCGTTAAAGCCCCAACGAGATTAACCCCCTAAGAACCGCATGGCTGATTCCTTTTGCCTTAACGGCCTAACATGTCCTGGGTTCCCGTTTAGGCGGCATTCAGCCCTACAGGTTTTAGCTTCCCGGTAGGTCTCGAAGATGTTGAGGAAAATGCGATCGATCGCCCAGCAGATGCAGTAGAGGTCCATGCACACCAAACTCAACCCTGCTGAGGGAAGCAACTGGCGCAACTAAGCGATCGCGATAGCGTCCAATATCGATTCCTAACAGTTCGCAGAGCATAATGCGAATGGTCGCTTTGTGGGAAACTACCAAGACATTGCCGGAAGCATGGTTCTGTTCAATTTCGTTTAGGACAACAACACTCCGACGAGCAATATCTACCGCGCGCTCGCCTTCTGTGGGACCATTCCAACCCGGATCAGCCAGGTAGCGAATGTAGTCATCGTGGTAGCTCAGACTCACCTCTTCAGGGGTTAGCCCTTCCCATTTGCCATAAGCAATTTCCTTCAGCCCCTCCCGGATGTGCATGTCCATGCCAACTGCTTCGCAGATAGGGCGAGCTGTATGCACAGCCCGCTGCTTGGGGCTGGAATAAATGGCAGTCCAGGGAAAAGTGCGATAGGCCTTGGCAAACGCTTCTGCCATCTCTTTGCCAACGTCGGTTAATTCAATGTCAAGCTCACCGCAAAAGCCCCCTGACCGACTAAAGGTAGTTTCGCCATGCCTCAAGAAGTAGATATTTAAGCCCATTAGACCTGTTTTGTAGAGTCGTAGTGCATCCGATAAACTTCATTGTCGAGTCCCAGTTCGTTCATGGTGGAACGTGTATGGAGCACTCGATCAGCGATCGCCAGCGCATCACTTAGCACTGCAAAGAGGGAAATTTCAGTATCTACCTTCCGCAGAGTAGACATGAGTTCTTGTTCTTTCTGTTCATCTGTAGCACCATGCAAAAGACTAACAATGCGGCTACGTTCAATTTCGTAGTGCGAACAAGAGTCCTTAAAGTACTCATGCAGTTGTCCAACTAAAGAAGCAACAGATTGGTGGTCAACCAGAAAACTAGGATCTTTCTGCTCTTTTTGAGTCATGTGGGGATGATTGAAATAACGATTTTTCTTAGAATACCGGATGCTTAAAAACGAGATAGACCTCAGGTAACAGAATGGGCGCAATCTAGCATTTTAGGGGCTGTACCTCCGCTTCTTTCAAGCGCCTATCCCCACCCCATCTTGTAGGCTAGTCCATGCCCATTCAACCTCAGGTCGATCATGCTATCTGCACTGAACCAGACTGCCATTCAACCCGGCTCCCCCAAAATTTAGAGGGAACTGGTAGACTTCGGCTTCAATCCAGCGATCGTTTGTTGGATGGGCGTCCAGTCGGGTAGGCGTCCAGTCGGCGAGGGCTAGCTCATGCGGGCAAGACGCCCGCACTCCGAGCGCTCCATTCTCGCCATCCTAGACTAGCCAACTTTGGCTAAGTGCAAAGCAGCCCCTAAACCCATGCCCATCTCTTCAGCGGTAATCTTGCCGTCTTTGTTAACGTCCAGCGCATCAAATACGGCATCGGTGCCCATCCACTCTTCGCGGGTGATAAAGCCATCTCCATCCAAGTCATACACATGAAATAGATCTTCGGCTGCATGAGTCAGATGATCTTCGCCTCCCATTTTGGAAAGGCGACTGGCCAGCATGGTTTCTAACGTTTCCAATGCCTTCGTAAACCCAGCAATGCCTTCTGCTAGTTTTTCAGATGCCATGCGATCGGCTGCATGCATTTTGTCAAAGGTCTCTTTGTCCATTGAGATTTTCTCAATGTTCATCTCGGCAGATTTGGCAGGATCCAGCTTGCGGGGTAGGTCAGCCTCGCTAGACTGCAATTCTGCCAACAGGGCCGGAGAGATGGTCAACAAGTCACAGCCCGCCAGTTCTGTGATTTCATCAATGTTGCGGAAGCTAGCTCCCATCACTTCAGTCTTGTAGCCAAACTTCTTGTAGTAGTTATAAATTGCCGTGACCGAAATAACGCCAGGGTCTTCTGCCGGAGAATAGCTTTGTTTGCCCGTCTCTTTTTTGTGCCAGTCGAGAATACGACCCACAAAAGGTGAGATCAAGGTAGCTCCTGCTTCAGCGCAAGCGATCGCCTGGTGCAGACCAAACAGCAGCGTGAGATTGCAGTGAATTCCTTCTTTTTCCAAAACTTCAGCTGCCCGAATCCCTTCCCAGGTAGAGGCAATCTTGATCAAGATGCGCTCGCGGGGAATGCCAGCTTTTTCATATTCGGAAATCAGGTAGCGACCCTTCTCAATGGTGGCTTCTGTATCGTAGGAGAGGCGGGCATCTACTTCAGTCGAGACACGCTGCGGCACGATCGCCAAAATTTTCTTACCAAACGAAACGGCCAAACGATCAAAAGCCAGCCTTGCTACTTCTTTATCAGACGCTCCCGATCCAGCATCTGCTTTAGCTTGCTTCAACGTCTCATCAACAATTTCCTGATACTCTGGCATTTGAGCGGCCGCAGTGATCAAAGACGGATTGGTGGTGGCATCGCGGGGCTTAAATTTCTCGATCGCTTGAATATCGCCCGTATCTGCGACCACAACGGTCATTTCTCTTAATTGCTCTAACAAGTTCTTAGCCATGCTTTTTGTCCTTACAGTCGTATGTCTTGGGGGTTCAGGAAGCAGCTTAGTCGCTCAATTTTAGATTTTGAAGTCTAGAGTTTGAACGCTGAGAAGTTGCATCGTT
>DATNOY010000731.1:0-3792 GCA_036703495.1 Coleofasciculaceae cyanobacterium | reverse complement strand
ATGTTGGGCACTCAGACGGCGAGCTGCCCGGCGCTGCAATAGCAGGTTGTAGCTAAAGGCAATGAAAACATAGCTGACGGCTGTAAACACTAAAAGCGCAAAGGCTTCCACCTGATAGGTTTTCTGCCGAAAGCGCTCGATGCGAGACTGGAGTAAGCCGTCTAATTGTTTGACAATCGCCTGCCACAGGTTAGAGCTTGCCTGCAAAGCGGCCACAGCGGTGCGATCGAATTCTGCGGCAGGCAGTGGGACGGGGGCTGTTGCTGCTTGGGACAAAGCCTGATCGAGGAGATTCAAAAATATCTGAGTTGCGGAGACGGAATCGTGTAAGGGTGCTTGCAAGATTGCCTCAAGTGTACGACTTGGATGATGGTCAAATGCAACATTCATGCCCTTACGAATGGCATCACTGTCGGACTGTACTACTCCCATCTGCGCAATCAGTTGCTCTCTTTCTTCTGGCGTCAGTTCCTGCCGTATCATGTCTTCGCCGAGAAGCCGTAGACTGCCCAGTAATTCCTGCACCTCAGGAAGCTTGAGTAAAATTGCATCCATCAGGTAATAACTATCTAAATCCGAATCAAGGATCAGGTTAGAGGTGTTGCCGACCTGTGAAATCAGATCCTGGACTTTGGCAATCAGCTTGGTATGCAGGTCTTCAACGATCGCCGTTTGTGTGGTGCTGAAGTTGGGTTGAGAGCTTTGGCGAGACAGTTCTAGATTGAGATGCTGCCAGTTCTGCTGGAGGGCTTGAAATTCTTGGGCAGTTTTGAGGCGATCGCCCCACTGTTGCTGCACCTGCACCACCGCCTGCATATCCTGCTCAACCTGTTGCTGTTGCTGTTGCAGGGTTGCTAAGTTAGCTGCCTTGGAGAAATAGCGATTGGCAATCCGCTGACTTTCCGGCACATCGCGCAACAGCTGCTCTAACGGCTGCAAGTACTGACAGCCATACCGTGCAGATTGGGTGAATTCAATCCGCTGATTAATTTCATTAACCAGTTGATAGATCACAAAGGCAAACGGCAGGATAAAAGTCAGCAGCAGCGCCAACAGGCTGACGCGCATGGGTCGGCGGGTGCGAGATGCCATGAAGATTGTCTCCGATAGCTTTAAATAAGCGCACTACAAAACTAGCCTTAGAATTCCCAGCTTTCAAATTTTTTACTAGAGCGATCGCTCCTCAGTTCTCTGCGTATAATTCTGTGTACTCAACAGACCCCATGAAACATCCCATGCTAAAAAACGATCGCTGGATTGGAGAACAAGCCCAACAGGGTATGATTGAACCCTTTGAGCCAGCGCTGATTCGATCGGTTTCGGTAGATGGCAACGGCTTGACTCGGAAAGTATTGAGCTACGGGCGATCTTCCTATGGCTATGACATTCGCCTATCGCCCGAAGAGTTTTTGGTATTCCGTCATATTCCAGGTACGGTTGTCAATCCCAAACGGTTTAATGCCAAAAACTTAGAATCTGTGCCTCTCCATACGGATGAAGATGGAGATTATTTCATCATTCCGGCTCACTCCTACGGACTGGGTGTCGCCCTAGAGCACCTCAGTATTCCGCCTAATATCACAGTGATTTGCATTGGCAAAAGTTCTTATGCCCGCGTTGGGTTGATCGCCAATCTGACGCCCGTTGAAGCCTCATGGCGTGGACACCTGACGCTAGAATTTAGCAACTCTTCCAGCGCCGATTGCCGCATTTATGCCAACGAAGGCGTTGTCCAGCTGCTCTTTTTAGAAGGGGAACCTTGCGAAACCACCTACGACGATCGCTTTGGCAAATATCAAGATCAGCCGCAGAAAGTGACCCTAGCCAAGGTCTAAAGCGGGTTTGAGTAGAGCCGGCTGGAACGGCTGATTTTTTGGTCCCGCAGCGCCCGAAAAATCAGCCCTCAGGAAGACCAATCGCGCCGCAGTCTGAACCATGCCTCCACCCCTGTTTTTTGCCAGCGGCTGAGGCGTTGCTGCTGCCACTGCTGGGCGATCGCCTGCAACAGTTCAGCATGGGTAGAGACAACAAAGGGAAGCTGGGCGATCGCCCCTAGCTTAATTCGCTGCTGCATGGCCAGCGCAATCATGCCAATGGCCTCACTAGCGGCTGTGCCGACCCAATGCGCACCCAAAATTTCGCCGTTGCGACGGACAATCAATTTACAAAAACCTGTGGTTTCTCCCTGAATTTGAGCTTTCATCAGCGTTTTAGTAAACTGCTTGAGAATAAAGAGCGGCTCCCGCTCAAACTGTCTGGCTTGAGCTTCAGTGAGTCCCACCCGCGCCAATTCTGGATGGGTGAACAGGGACAGAGGCACCTGCTGATAGCGGACGGTAGCGGCAGTCCAAAATAGGGCATTGCGCAGGGCGATCGCTGCTTCATAGCGTCCTAAAGTCTGACTGACGTAGCCGCCTAGCACTTCTCCACAGGCATAAACCTGGGCATGGGTAGTTTGCAGCTTAGAGTTAACCACGATGCTGTGAGGATGCCATTTGACGCCGATAGACGCTAAATTTAACGCCGTCAGATCTAGCTGTCCAGGTGTGGCCAGCAATAGCGCCTCTGCTGCTAAAGTGCCATCGTTGACTTTCAGCGCGATTGCATTGCCCACAGGTTCAACCTGATGGACGATCGCCTGAGTCAACACGATCACCCCCTCTGCTTCCAACTGAGCCTGAATGAGCTGGGCTGCTTCATGATCTTCATGGGGCAACAGCCGGGTGCGGGTAATCAGCGTTACCTGTGTTCCCAATCGACTGAAAACCTGCGCCAGTTCCACCCCTCTCGGATCGCTCCCTAAAATGATCAGGCGATCGGGCAGGGTTGTCCAGGATTGCTGCCAAAGTGTCTCCAGTGTGAGGTAGTCAATATTGGCTAATCCAGCGATCGCTGGCACTCTAGCCGGAACTACAGGGGCTAAGAGAAAGGCGCGGGAGCGTAAGATCCGACCGTTAACGCTAACGCCCCAGCGCGGCAGCCGACAGAATTCACCCTGTCCCACCAGTACATCTACCCCAGCTGCCGCCAGTAGATCTAGTGAGTGCCCCTGCGAACCTTGATCCTCCAGCACCTCAGCAATGGACTCAGCCCAACTGCGCGTTTCCGGCCATTGCAATTGCAGGGCTGCCCCTGGCAGTTCGGTCGCTGCTCCCCAATGCAGACCTTGAAAGGGCGATCGCCGCATCTGTTGGGCAACATCTCCTGCTTGGATGAGCGTCTGATGATGCAACGCTGCCATCAGGTCATGCGCTTGAGTTTGGAGGACTTGAGGCGCAGGTTCCACAAGCGCCACCCGGGCATTCCACTGCACTGCCTGAGCGGCAGCATACCGACCTACCGCAGTGCCGCCCAGGATGACCAAATCATAATCAACAGTCATATCTACCTACCGAGACGATCGTTCAAAACGCAACCCGTTCGAGATGAACCGTGCCAGAGAAATCGGGTGATTCGCCTGACCGGGATTTTACCTGACCGGGATTTTAAGAGACTGCTCCGCAAAAACTGCTCCCTGAAAAACTACTGCTTTGATAAACTAAATGGCTTTGGGCCGGATGTCCTCGCGGTAAACTGATACTGAACTTGTGCCGGATTTATCGATCGCAGTCAATGAGGTTTTGCCAATGGTTCTCTGGATAGCTTACAGCATCTTCGTTTTGGCGATCGCCTATCTATTTGGCTCTATCCCTACCGGCTATCTAGCAGGACGTATCCTCAAAGGCATTGATATCCGCGAACATGGGTCTAAATCTACAGGCGCAACCAATGTGCTGCGAACGTTGGGCAAAG
>DATNOY010000730.1:0-4170 GCA_036703495.1 Coleofasciculaceae cyanobacterium | reverse complement strand
TAAGTCTGATAGAGAACTTACTTTAAAGTTCAAAATGAAATTTGACCATGAAAGATATAAAGACAACACAGTAGTTAGAGACAACAACAAATACAGGTTTAAAACGTCCATAGGATTCAGGTTTCATTACGATAGAGTGATTAAACTCAGCAGGTAAGTCACCCTACCTGCTGGTCTTCAAAACCGGACGTGCGAGTTTCCCTGCATCCGGCTCCTCAATGACGTGGTGCTTGTCACGCATACCTTTACTGCCGTCGTGGGCAGTTTTAACGTCGTGGCAATGCCGATGGAGCAACTGGAGGTTTTTGTAATCCTCTGAACCGCCTTGTGAGCGGGGAAGAATATGGTCGGCTTCCAGTAAATCTCCATTTTTAAAAAACAATCCGCATTGTGAACATTTACCCTTTTGCCTTTTTAAGAGCATTACATCTCGTTTGGAGGCTTCTGGGTGTTTGCCCATTCTGGTACTCCAGTATATCCAGTCGCCATCGTAGGGACTTCGGGTTCCTTGCACTTTGATATGCCTTTTGATGGGCGTCTCTTTGTGTTTGAATAATCGAAGGCTTTTATTTCCCACTTTGGTTGAGAAGACCCATTGTAAATCTCCTACCTGATGCCAGTATTTTCTGGCGACCCAGTTGTGGGTTTTATTCGGATGGCGATGGATTGCCCAGACTTTGAGTTGCTGGTAGAGATGTTCGTCAGCGAGTTCATAGGTTTCCTTGCTGACTTGAGTAGAGTAATAGTTAGCCCATCCAATTATCACCGGATTCAGGTGTCCAATAAGCACCGATTGAGATGCTGTCTTGTGGGCGTGAACTATGGCTCTAATTTTCTCTACATGGTATTTCAGCTTCTCTTTGCTAGGTTTGATGAGTGTTTTATGACCCAGCGGGATTCCCTGGTTGTTCTTTCCCGATTGGTATTTTCCAACTCGGAATTGTCTGATTGTGAAACCGAGGAATTCAAACCCCACTGTCCCTTCATGTGTGTTCAAGGTGTGTGTAAGTCGGATTTTGCTAGGTTTTAGCTCTAATCCCATGTTGGACAACCATTCAGTAATTGCCTGCTGACATCTTTGGACGATGGTTAAGTCTTCGTGAAGAATTACGAAGTCATCGGCATACCTGATTAAGTGTGGTGAGTAGAACCAACCCTCTTTCTTTGCGTATTTGTTAGGAAAGAGTTCTTTAACCTGGTCTTCCATTCCATGTAAGGCAATGTTAGCCAAAAGAGGCGAGATGACGCCGCCTTGAGGCGTTCCTTCTGTTGTTGGGAACAATTGCTCTCCGTCCATCACTCCCGCTTGTAACCAGGCACGTATTTGACGGCGAATGGTGGGGAATGTATTTAGTTTTCTCAGCAATGCACTATGGTTGATGCGGTCGAACAAGACCATTAGTTAATGCCCCCGTCAAGAACCCATCTGAGGGGCTAACAGAAGTAGAAATCATTGATCCAATGCATCCGCTGTTTGGCCGACGGTTTGCCTTGCTATCAATCTCGACTTCGCCAAGGGCGATCGGTCATGCTGCTGTGATTTATCAAGACCAGATGCAGTTGAGGATTCCGTTGTCTGCGACTCACTTGAGCGCTCCTCCCCAATACTTAGGAACGAAGCTCACGCTAGAGAGTGTGACCGAATTGGTCCTGTTTACTCAACAGTGTGAATCGCTATGTCCATTCTTCCCCACCTTGTCTGGAATCGACTGCCAGCCCCCGTCCAAGCCAGCATCATCGAAGATCTCATCATCATCTGCGAGGAAATAATTCATGAAGACCTCGGAACTCGTCACCCCTCAACACCTTCAACTCAAAGCCATCATCTATGTTCGACAGTCCAGTCCGCAGCAAATGCTCAGCAACCAGGAAAGCCTGAAACTGCAATATGCCCTCCGCCAGAGGGCGATTGATCTGGGATGGGTCGAAGAAAAGATTGAAATGATTGACAGTGATTTGGGAACCACGGCGGCGGCAGCAGAGCATCGCACCGGCTTCAAGGAATTGATCGCCCAAGTGACCCTGGGACAGGTCGGAATTATTCTTTCTTACGATGTGACTCGTTTATCCCGCAATTGTTCAGATTGGTATCCGCTGCTCGATTTATGTGGCTATCGGAACTGTTTGATTGCCGACCGAGATGGCGTGTATGATCCAGGAAGCGCTAACGGACGCTTGCTGCTGGGATTGAAAGGACAAATTTCCGAACTGGAGTTGCACACGATTCGGTCGCGACTTCGGGCTGGGTTAATCAATAAAGCCCAACGGGGGGAACTAGCGTTACGATTACCCGTTGGCTTTAGTCGCGATGAACAGGAGGTCGTTCACAAACATCCCAATCAAGAAGTTCAAGACCGGATTACACTGGTGTTTGAAACTTTTCTCAAGGTGAAAGCAGCCAGTCAGGTCGTCTCGACTTTCAATGCCCAGGACTTGTTGATCCCTCGTCAAGACCGTTTTGGCGATATTACTTGGCGCAAACCCAGTATCGCATCGATTCTATACATGCTCAAAAACCCAGCTTACGCGGGTGCTTTTGTTTATGGGCGGAGTCGAACTGTACGGGAAGGACCCGCCCCCCATCAAGCAAAACAAAAGCAGCTCGCTCAGGAGGAGTGGAGGATTCGTGTGAATGACAAATATCCTGCCTACATTAGCTGGGAAGTTTATGAGCAAATTCAAGCGCAGTTACGGGAAAACTACGCAGAGTATGACCGCAACAAGAGCCGTGGCGTTCCAAGACCTGGCGCGGCTTTACTGCATGGACTGGTATATTGCGGCGAATGTGGACACAAACTAGTTGTTCAATACAAAAGAGGAACACGCTACCAATGTAACTACCTTCGACAACAATACCGGGTGCCGGTTTGTCAATCGATTCCTGCTGATACTATCGATAACTATGTCGTGAATGTTTTTTTCGCAGCGCTTTCACCTGTAGAACTAGATGCTTACACGGCAGCGATGAAATCTCAACAACGAACATCGAATACAATTGAACATGCGCAAAAACAGCAAGCAGAGCGATTGCGTTATCAAGTTGCACTGGCAGAGCGCCAATATAATCAAGTAGACCCAGACAATCGTTTAGTGGCAGCAGAGTTAGAACGACGATGGGAAAACGCCTTGCGTGAACTGAGACAGGCAGAAGAAAATTATGCTCAAAAACAAGTTGCCAAGCCAGAACCAAGCCTTTCGCCCGCCTTGAAAGCAGCCTTTATCGACATCGGCAAAAAACTGCCTGAACTGTGGCAAGGAGAGCGTTTAAGTCGAGTGCAAAAGAAGTCATTCTTGCGTTGTTTGATTGATAAAGTTGTCATTCATCGCATCACCCCAGATCAGGTACAAACCCGCATCATTTGGAAAGGAGGAGACACCACAACTGTTGACCTGTCTGTTCCAGTGGGCGCGATCTCATCCTTAAGCAATGCACAGGAGTTAGAACAGTGGATTATCGATCTCACCCACCAGGGATTAGAGGACGCAGCCATTGCAGAACAGCTTACTCAGCAAGGATTCCATTCTCCATCACGCGAAGCCCTCTTGCCCAGTACGGTCAAAAATATCCGTTTGAAACACCGAATCTTTAGGCAACACAGTCAGTCGCACCCGCGTCGAATTCCAGGTTTTCTGACCGTGCCTCAAATTGCTGAGGCTCTCAACATCACCCCTCATTGGATTTACCACCAGATTAACAAAGGCAGCATTGTCACGACACGGGACATGGCAACCAAGCTCTACCTTTTCCCTGATCATCCGGACACCCTGACTCAATTTCAGGATCTAGTATCCGAAAACCTCAAGCACTTACGTTTTTAAAGGGAGTATCAAGATGCCTAATCGAAACACTTGCTAATGTCTGCATCTAGAACGTATTTAGGTCTACGATTGATGCACAAAAAGATTGCTTCGATTGCATCATGGCAAGAGCGACCGGGGCGAAAACCATAACTGTTTGGCTCGAATCGAGCTTCCCACTCTGGTTCAAGTACTAGTTTTACTAGTGCTTGTAAGGCACGGTCTGCCATCGTTGGGACGCTACAAGCAAACTACACATCATCCCAATGACTCTTCAGGGAGCGTCACAATCACAAACCCAATTCACCCTTTGTTTGGTCAAACGGTGGGTGTCCGTAAGATTCGACGATTGGGGGCAACAGTACAGGTTAG
>DATNOY010000729.1:0-3862 GCA_036703495.1 Coleofasciculaceae cyanobacterium | reverse complement strand
GCAGCAGAATCATCAGGAAGGGTCAGAGCAAGCTGATAAATGTGACGACGGGGTAGGGCAGTTTGCTGAGCAAGCTGGCGACTGGCTTGCGATCGCGATATGCCTTGCTGAATCAGCTGCTGTAGTTCAGCAAGAAGTGCTGATTCGGAGAGTATGGGTTGTGCCGTCTCGCATCCTGACAAGATGAGCGTGTATTCTCCCTGGGGATTACGAGTTTGGTAATAGACGATCGCAGCTGCCACACTGCCCCGCCAGAACTGCTCGTGGAGTTTGGTTAATTCTCTAGCGATCGCCATCGGCCGTTCTGCTCCCACTGCCTCTGATAAATCTTGCAGAGTTTGCCGAAGACGATGCGGTGACTCATACAAAACTACCGTGCGGGCTTCTGTGGCAATTGCTGCCAACCGATCGCGCCGTTCCTGACCTTTGGCCGGCAAGAAACCCTCAAACACAAAGCGATCGCTCGGTAATCCTGCGGCGCTGAGGGCCGTAATCACAGCCGTCACGCCAGGAATGGGCACAACTGGGATGCCTGCCTCAATACAGAACTTTGCCAGCTCATACCCCGGATCGGAAATTCCTGGCATCCCAGCATCGCTGACCAGTGCGATTGCCTGCCCCTGCTGAAGCCGTTGCAGTAGCTCTGGGTGGCGGCTATGGCAGTTGTGTTCGTGATAGCTAATTTGGGGGGTAGAGATTTGAAAGTGCTGAAGTAATCTACCCGTATGGCGAGTGTCTTCAGCAGCGATCGCATCTGCTTTCCGTAAAACCTCTAGTGCCCGGAAGGTGATGTCTTCTAGGTTGCCGATTGGAGTTCCGACGATATAGAGCGTGCCAGCCTGTATGTCCATATATAGGCATCATATAGGCATCTTAGCCTGCGTCCCCATTCTAAAGGCTGAAAACCCAGAAAACTAACAAGAGGTAGAGATTCAGGAGAGATTTGCTGCAATTTTTTGCTGCCAGACTTCTATCAGCGCCAAAAAGTTCTAGAACCTTAGGATTCACTCAAGGTATAAATTAAATTGGCAGCATGTGAAATTACGGTTAAGGAAATCGACTGATAGTCTCCTAATAAATTCTCAGTGAAGGAGCAAATCCACTGAGCGATTTATTAAAGCAACTGTTCATACTGTGAAGAAGAGCCTTGCCATGGGCTAAAAACCCTCCTTGGCGATTCAGGTTTAGTTGCACTATCTTTCCTTGACATGAACACCACGCACAAGCCCCACTACAGTTTTTTGCTTCGGTTGATTGATGTCTACTTCAATACTTCTGCTGCTGCGACTACTGAGATTCATCCTTCGGTTCATAACAAGACCAAGCGCTGTATCGACATTGTTGGAGCACTAGTAGGCTTGATGCTGACCGCCCTTGTCTTTCTACCCATCGCGATCGCCCTTTATCTAGACAACCCCGGTCCCATTCTGTACGGTCAAATGCGTTGCGGCTTCCGCGGACAACCTTTCCGCATCTGGAAATTTCGCTCAATGGTTGTCAATGCAGAGCAAATTCAGCATACAATCGCCAATCAAGCCAATGGCTGTATTTTCAAAAATGATCATGATCCGCGGGTGACGAGAGTTGGTCGCTTCCTACGCCGAACCAGCTTAGATGAATTGCCCCAGTTTTGGAACGTTCTGATGGGAGAGATGAGTCTCGTCGGAACGCGTCCGCCGACAGTGGGAGAGGTTCAGAACTATAGCGCTCGGCACTGGAAGCGCCTAGAAGTTAAGCCTGGGATCACAGGTGAGTGGCAGGTCAACGGCCGCTCTAAGGTGTTAAACTTCGAGAGAATTGTCAGTCTGGATCTGCGCTATCTGCGCCGTTGGTCGATCGCTTATGACCTGAAGCTGATTCTGAAAACGATTCAAGTCGTCATTCATCGCGATGGCGCTTGCTAAAGCCAAACGTTGGCAAAATTGATGGATGCTAAGAATTCCAGGTTAACCCTTGCAGAAATTTGAATGGCACCCAACAACTGTTCAGAGAATGAGTGGAATTGTCAAAGTGCCAGGTAGCCTATGATGAAGC
Organism: Coleofasciculaceae cyanobacterium; assembly: GCA_036703495.1. Classification (GTDB taxonomy): domain Bacteria; phylum Cyanobacteriota; class Cyanobacteriia; order Elainellales; family Elainellaceae; genus Drouetiella. The sequence continues at coordinate 1,828 of DATNOY010000729.1, read as the reverse complement.
GTGGTCTCTTCGTCGGGCTAGTCACGCTGGATCTAGTTTATTTGACGGAAAATCTGCCCGATCGCAACCAAAAAATTGTGGCGCTTGACTATACTACTGCTGCAGGCGGCCCTGCCGCTAATGCAGCCGTCACTTTTAGCTATCTCGGCAATACTGCCACGCTGATGAGCGTTGTGGGGAGACATCCACTCAGCCAACTAGCCCGGGCGGACTTGGCATACTGGCAGGTCGCTATTGCCGATCTGGATGCCGATCGGGCTGAACCCGTGCCCACTGCCTCCGTAATCGTGACTCAGTCCACGGGCGATCGGGCCGTTGTTTCGCTGAATGCAACCCGATCGCAAGTTGCTGCTACTGCTATCCCACCCAATTGCTTGCAGGATGTAGACATTGTTTTAATTGATGGACATCAGATGGCAGTGGGGCAAGCGATCGCTCGACAGGCTCAAATATCCGGTATCCCAGTAGTGGTTGATGCGGGAAGTTGGAAGCCAGGCTTCGAGAAAATTTTGCCCCATGCCACTTACGTGATTTGCTCCGCCAATTTTTGCCCACCCTGCCAAGCATCCACTGAAGTCTTGGACTATCTGGCAGCGCTCCAGATTCCCCACATGGCTATCACTCGGGGGAATTGCCCGATTCAGTTCAAAAGTTTAGGAAAAATGGGCGAAATTTCGGTGCCTGCAACTCGGGTCGTAGATACCTTAGGAGCAGGCGATATCTTTCATGGAGCGTTCTGTCATCACATCTTGCAATTGGGCTTTGCTGAGGCTTTGGCTGAAGCAGCGCAAGTGGCGTCCTACGCTTGCCAGTTCTTTGGGACAAGAGGATGGATGAAACAGCAAGGAAACTAATGAAGGGAGAAGGGTGGGAGATAATGGGCTGAGTTGGAAAACGTGAGGAGAAGCGATCGTGGAAGAACTGCAAGCGAGAGCAGGAAAGACGGTAGAAGAAATTTTGGCAGTGGTTCGGGCTTTGGGCTGGGGCGCTGCGGCTATTCTGCGTTCCTACTACCGAGGGGAGCCGGATGCAGAGGGGATGGAGCGATCGCTTGACATTCAGGATAAAAAAGAAGGCCCGGTGACAGCTGCCGATTTGGCCGTTAATCACTATGTCTTGAGTCAGCTAGAAACCGCTTTTGGAACGGAGAACTTTGGGTATCTGAGCGAGGAAACTTATAAAGCTAAAGCCTTACTGGAGCCTGTGCCACAGGACTGGGTTTGGATTCTAGACCCCCTGGATGGCACCCGAGATTTTATTGATCAAACGGGCGAGTATGCGTTCCATTTGGCTTTGACCTACCAGGGGCGTCCGGTGCTGGCAGTCGTGGCTTGCCCAGAACCGGAGAAACTTTACTATGCCAGTCTGGGTGGGGGTGCCTTTGTGGAAACACCAGATGGCGATCGCCAGCCTTTGCGAGTCTCGAAACAGGATCAGATCACAGATTTGATGCTGGTAGTCAGCCGCACCCATCGAGACGAGCGCTTTAACCGCCTCTTAAAGCAGCTGCCTTGTCAAAATCAGCTGGCTGTGGGCAGTGTGGGGGGCAAAATTGCGGCGATCGTGGATTGCCGGGCGGATGTTTATATCTCTCTATCCGGTAAGTCAGCACCGAAAGATTGGGATATGGCTGCCCCTGAACTCATTTTGACGGAAGCCGGGGGGCGCTTCACTCATGCAGATGGCTCGGTGCTGCGCTACAACCAGGGCGATGTGAATCAATGGGGTTGTTTAATCGCCAGTAACGGCGTTTGCCATGATCAGCTTTGCGCTGAAGTGACACGCGGACTAGAAGCTGAGGATCAATAGGTTTCGTAATCTTCTAGAC
>DATNOY010000728.1:0-4951 GCA_036703495.1 Coleofasciculaceae cyanobacterium | reverse complement strand
CACCTTAACTTCGTCATTTACATTGAAAACGCTGTGGGGCGTATCAATGTGATCATGGGAAATTTCGGAAATGTGCAGCAAGCCGCTAACGCCGCCGATATCGATAAACGCACCATAAGGCTTGAGACCGCGCACCGTGCCGATCACAACCTCACCTACTTCCAGTCGGTTCATCTTGCGCTCAACTAGAGCCCGACGATGGCTGAGGACGAGACGGTTGCGGTCTTCATCCACTTCCAGAAACTTCAGCGGCAGCTCTTCTCCAACTAAATCCTCTTTAGGTTTGCGAGTGCTGATGTGAGAGCCCGGAATAAAGCCTCTTAGCCCTTCAATTCGCACAAGCGCACCGCCACGGTTGGTAGCAAATACAGCAGAGCGCACTGTCGCGTCCTCGGCCTGTAGTTGCCGCACCCGTTCCCAAGCGCGCATGTATTCAATTCGCCGAATAGAAAGGGTAAGCTGCCCGTCCTCGTTTTCGTCGGTTAAGATGAAAAACTCGCGAGTTTCGTTAGATTGCAAGACCTCTTCAGGCGTATCTATCCGGTTGATAGACATTTCCTGAATGGGAATGTAGGCTGCCGTTTTAGCACCAATGTCAATCAGAGCCCCCCTCGGCTCAATGCTAAACACTGTTCCGGCCACAATGTCTCCAGGACTAAAGTGGTAATCGTACTTGTCAAGGAGAGCAGCGAAATCTTCGTGGGTAAAACCAATATCTGTTAATTCCTGATTGACCATGCGATGTGTTTCCTGGTGGTGATCTCCGTAGTAATAGTTGCCGATTGGGGCGTGCAGTCTCTGCGAGTTTTCAGCCCACAGACCCGCATGAACAGTGATACCAATTCTGCTCTAAAAATTTGAGTCTTGTGCGAACTTTAGACCCTAGAAGAACCATGATAGCTTAATTTTGTTCGCAATCAAATCTTCTCACGAGGGATAGGTAAGATATCTATCCTCTGATCCTGCGCCTGAATCCATGCAACTTTAGGGAACTTTAATATTCTGATTTATAAATATCTAAATTCCTGCTCTAAAAAAATTGCTCAATTTATAAGGATGCGTTTAAGTTAAAAGCTACTGAAAGCTCCTGATAGTCATGCTTCATGGCTGTTGTTGATTTTTTGAACAGTACGCTTTAAACCTGTTTCCAACAACAACTTTCCAACAACAACGACAAAAACTACTGATGAATGCTGGTGTTGAGCCCTCACTCATATTCTAGTTCATCGAGAACTGCTCATGGAAGGAGCTACAGCCGTGCGACTATCAGGTTCAGGAAGTAAATTCTCCAGATCTACAGATTCAGTTGATTCTCTTAAGAGGTTGAGCGTTTCTACAAAATCCCGAATGCCCCGAAACTGCTTATAGACTGAAGCAAAGCGGATGTAGGCCACTTCGTTGAGCACTCGCAAATATTTGAGGACAAGTTCACCAATTTCGCTGCTGGAAACTTCTCGAGTAATCCGCTGCTGGAGTTCAGCCTCAATCTCATCTACAACATTTTCTAGTTGCATCGGAGAAACCCCGGTTTTTTCGCAAGCTCGAACCATGCCACGCAAAACTTTAGAGCGATCGAATGATTCTCTCTCACCGCTGCGTTTAACCACTACAATCGGTACGAATTCAATGCGCTCATAGGTTGTGAAACGATGCGTGCACTGCAAGCATTCCCGCCGCCGTCGTACACTATGACCAGACTCAGCCGAACGCGATTCTAAAACCCGATTGTCTGGGCACTGGCAAACTGGACAGCGCATACACAACCCCCTCCAAAAGACTAAACATGCTCAAACAGAACCCGTAGTTTACGGGCAGCCGCAACCCTCATGTTAGTCATCATACTGCAATTGCGGGTTTCAATTAAAGATGCAAAAGCCTGAACTCAACCCATAACATGAGTAGTCAGCAAGCTGCAGACCCTATGTATGAGATGAACTCAGGCAATTCCATCTAGATCATCAATCTAGCTCAACCCAGATGTTTGAGCATTGCGATCTGTCAATTAATCTTTGGTAATCCGGGGTGGTTCGCGGAAAGCGATCGCAAAGAACAAAACCCCAATTCCCAGAGTCAGCACCAAAATGTAGGCAACAGCTTCCATGATTTGAAATCCTCAGGCGTGAGTTATTGATAAACCTTCATGCCTGTTGTCGTCCAAGAGGATGAAGGAGGCTTAGAAGGCAAGTTCTTACAGAACTTGCTCTAACCGGAATGAAAGGGTCTAACAACCTGCTAGACCCTATTAAAACTCTATCTCAAACTAAACTGCTTCCTTACGGCGGGTTGATTTATCACCCAACTTCTGGAAGTAGCCCCATTCCACTTGTTCTTCAGACAAGTCTGGATCAATCCCGGCAAATACATCCCGGAACAGAGTTCGAGAACCATGCCAGATATGACCAAAGAAGAACAGCAGCGCAAAGCAGGTATGTCCAAAGGTGAACCAACCCCGAGGGCTCGTCCGGAATACACCATCTGAGTTAAGTGTTTCGCGATCGAACTCAAAAGCCTCACCTAGCTGAGCTTTACGAGCAAACCGTTTAACAACCGCTGGGTCTTTAAAGGTCTGACCGTCCAACTTACCGCCATAGAGACTCACGGTGACCCCCGCTTGCTCAAAGCTATACTTGGATTCCGCCCGACGGAACGGAATATCTGCTCGGACAATACCATCACTATCCACCAGAACTACTGGGAAGGTTTCGAAGAAGTTGGGCATCCGGCGAACCGTCAGCTCTCGTCCTTCAGCATCCTTGAAGACAGCGTGCCCATCCCAATCCTGAGCAATTCCGTCGCCTTTCACCATAGGACCTGTACGGAATAACCCTCCTTTCGCAGGGTTGTTACCGATGTAGTCATAGAAGGCAAGTTTTTCAGGAATCGCAGACCATGCTTCGGAAGGACTTGCGCCATCTGCAAGACTCGCTTGAACCCGGCGATTAATCTCTTGTTGGTAATAACCAGCATCCCACTGGTAACGAGTTGGGCCAAAAAGCTCAACAGGTGTTGCCGCATTGCCGTACCACATCGTCCCAGCTACCACAAAGGCAGCAAAGAAGACGGCTGCAATACTGCTGGATAGTACCGTTTCAATATTCCCCATCCGCAGAGCCCGGTAAAGCCGCTCTGGCGGACGAACCGTTAAGTGAAATAGTCCCGCAATGATACCAACAATTCCAGCGGCAATATGGTGAGCAACAATGCCTCCCGGATTAAACGGATCGAACCCCTCTGGACCCCAAGCGGGTGCAACAGGCTCAACATGTCCCGTTAAACCGTAGGGATCGGAGACCCACATGCCTGGCCCGAATACCCCCGTTAGATGGAAGGCTCCGAACGCAAAGCACAGCAAGCCCGACAAAAATAAATGAATGCCAAACATTTTAGGCAAGTCTAAAGCAGGCTCACCGGTGCGAGGATCTCTAAACAGCTCCAGATCCCAATAGACCCAGTGCCAGCAGGCGGCCAAGAACAGCAGACCTGACAACACAATGTGAGCAGCTGCTACCCCTTCAAATGACCAAAACCCAGGGTCAACACCTGTCTCACCAGTAATGCTCCAGCCACCCCAGGAGCCGGTGACACCCAGACGCGCCATAAAGGGCATTACAAACATGCCCTGCCGCCACATCGGGTTAAGTACCGGATCACTGGGATCAAAAGTAGCTAGCTCGTAGAGTGCCATCGAGCCAGCCCAACCTGCCACCAGAGCAGTGTGCATCAAATGTACAGCGATCAGTCGCCCTGGATCATTCAGGACTACTGTATGTACGCGATACCAGGGTAGTCCCATCGACTACGCTCCTCCTATAGTTTCAACGCTTCTTTCAGCCTTTTATTAAGGTGTCTGATACAGGTAAGACTACCAGATCAAGGAACACCGCATCCTATACGATCGCTTATCCCCAAACTGTCTTAAAGTCATTTAAAGACGACTGAAGCAGGAACGGGAAACCGAACCTTACACAGTTTGACAATAAGCTTGTAAAAATGAAAGTGTATAAAGAAGTGTAACTAGTGTGAGAGGCGATTGCAAGCACTATGCAAACAGGCTCCAAGGAAGAACTTCAGCAGAAACAGGAACCTGATTTTGATCAGGAAACCGAACAAGCCCCTGAGCAAGCGATTGAGCCAACAGCAGACTCAACGGTTAAATCCCAACCTAAACTAATGCCTTGTATTAAGTTTGTTAAAGAAGACAAATCAGTATTTGCTACAGACGGCGCGAATCTCAGGTTCAAAGCCCTGGAGAATAGTATCGATCTGTATACTTTTATGGGGAAAATGATGACTTGCGGGGGCTACGGACAATGTGGCACCTGTGTGGTTGAAGTTGTAGAGGGAGCGGAAAATCTTTCTCCTAAAACCGAGGTAGAAAACCGCAAGCTTCGCAAAAAACCAGATAACTATCGCCTTGCTTGCCAATGCCTAGTTCATGGACCTGTCAGTGTAGTCACGAAGCCAGGTAAGTAAGCCAACTTGTTTTGTTGAGGTTGGGGTGTATCCTAAACCTATAGTCTGTTTTTGAAAAAGAGTCCGTTTTTGAAAAAGCTCAAGTTATGGGAGGCTGGGTTTCATGCAGGTTAATGATTTAGGATTTGTTGCAACTATTCTATTTGTCCTGGTTCCTACTGTGTTTTTGCTGATTCTGTACATCCAGACAGCTAGCCGCGAAGGAAATAACTCCTAGTAGACTGCGGCTTTCATCTAACAATCGCTTGTCGTATGAGCGTCTTGCTCACGCGGGCAAGTTGCCTAGACTACGGTAGATCTATTCCTGCTATGGGATACTAGCCATCGACTACTAGCTTCTGAGGTTATGGTGAGTCGCTGAATAGAATTTAAAGCGCTAAGGGTAGCCTTGGCGCTTTCGCATTTGAGAAACAGACTTGTTGTCAATCATCCTGCCAATCGTCTGGTTTTCACGCAGTAATAGCTGTAGCCACCGGGG
>DATNOY010000727.1:0-14898 GCA_036703495.1 Coleofasciculaceae cyanobacterium | reverse complement strand
GTCAAACCCCCGGCCGCATGAACCTGTTTAATCTGGGGCAGTTTCACGCCATGGTGGACTATGCCCATAACCCCCATAGCTATGAGGCGTTGGGGTCCTTTATCCGCAACTGGCCCGGCGAACGAATTGGAGTCGTTGGCGGGCCGGGCGATCGCCGTGATGAAGACTTCGTTACCTTGGGTCAGCTCTCGGCAACCATCTTCGATCGGATCATTGTTAAAGAAGATAACGACAATCGAGGACGGACGCGAGGCGATGCCGCCCGACTGATTTTGGAAGGCATTGCGGCCGCCAACCAAGGCGTACCTCACGAAACCATTTTGGATGAAACGGTAGCCGTTAATACGGCACTCGATTTAGCTCCCGCAGGTAGCTTGGTGGTGATTTTCCCAGAGAGCGTTAGCCGAGCCATCGACTTAATTAACGCTCGCCATCCTCAAACTGATTTAGATTTGCCCTCTACTGTGCAAACGCAAACCCTACCGGCTGAAAACAGTTCCTCAAACGGCACTTCCACCACACCTGGTGAGTATGTGCAATCCAGCAGTTGAGCTGAATCAATTTAAGACCTGGGGCAGGGTCATGCCCCCTAAGTCTTAAATCTCGTCATCCCGTCCTTCGAGTTTATCCAGATCCTCATCTGGCTTATTCAATTCATCTTTAAAACCTCGCAAGGTTTTACCCAGAGCGCTTCCTAGCTCTGGGATTTTTTTGGGTCCAAACACTAAAACAGCCGCGATCGCAATCAAACCCAGTTCGGGCCAACCTAAACCAAACATAATCTGCCTCCTCCAACGAGTGCTTTAACTGAATGCCCTAACTCAATGCTTGCACTAAATGCCTTCACTATACGGAAGCTCCGCAACTTGCTTGAGCAAAATAGTTAGGATTACGAATTTAATAAATTCCGAAATTTAATTGGTTCACGATCCTAGAACCACTCGTACCGATCAAAGTCTTATTCTAAAGTTTTGAGCTGTCATCCTGTCATCGGCTAAGTACCTCGCCGTCCTTAAAAACCAGATCTAAAACCTCATTTCTGTGGCAGCAGGTCAAAGACGAGCCACCACCCACAGCAGCATGCCCATGCCAGCCATGAACAGGATGCCGATCGCTCCGGCTAACGGCTGCCCAGCCACACCCGTCCACCGTTCAGAGACTCGCCCGGTGTAGCGTATGGCTTGGGTACTGTCCAGGCTAGCGATCGTCCAGACCCACCCAGCATGCAGCCCCCAGGCTAAACCCAAGTTGCCGCCATCTACCCAGCGAGACAGCGCTAACACCATCCCCATCAGCCACAGACCCGGCAGTTGAGGAATGTTTTGGCGTCCCTCCCAAACCAGATGCAGTAAGGCAAAAATGAAGCTAACTATTGCTCCTGCCAGCCAGGGCGCATAGTCCTGTTGGAACAAAGTCAGCAGAAATCCTCGAAAAATTAGTTCTTCTGTCCAACCAACCCATAAGCCCAGCAGCAGCGGCAGCAAAATGGCCGTGCCGATTGCCCTGATTCCAGTAGTGGGTTCACCTTCCGCCGCAAACTGCCAGCTTAACCAGCCCAGTTTCCACTGCCCGACAAAAATGCTGATCAGCCCCAGGCTACCCAGCAGCAAACCCAGCAGCAGCGATCGCAGCACAGAGGTTTGCCAGGGTAAGCCAAAATCTGCCAAGCCCTGCCCGCCTAGCTTAGCCAGTCCCCAGATCAACGGCGGAGCTAGCAGATAGAGCGAAGCCAGCAAGGGAAGCTTTTGAGCCAAGGTCAAGGGCTGCGACGGTTTCCAGTTGACAAAAACCGCTAAAGGCCAGGCAATCGGTAGCCATAACCCAACCCAGACCAAAAAAAACAGCAGTCCTTTTAAAACGGCAGGCGCTTCAGCCCAACGTGAAACAGCCTGCCCCCAAAATTCTGAACCGAGTTGCGTGTTAGATAACAGAAAGTCAACCAAAATATGCGATCGATGCAGCCAAGATCAGTGCAAAAAATTAACTTCAGCCTAAAATTGATTGGGGTTGTAAAATTTGCTAGTTCTGGCGATCGCCAGTAGCGATCGTTACAGCAGTCATGCAATTAAAGCTGGGTCAAATTGCCCTATCCCCAAAAGATTAAACTGCAAAAGGTATGTCCGGATCAATCAAGAAGTTTCCTCTAGAAATTTTTCTAAGGGCAGAGCATGAGATCAAGAAGCATCCCTAGAACAATAGCAAGAGTCTAGGTTCTCATTCCTCTTCTTCGTCACTATCGGTATCCATCTGAATCAGATGGATATGTTTGTAACCTAGCTTAATTTCAAATTCATCTCCAGGTTTTAACCCCATTTTTTGCGTATAGGTTGAGCCAATAACAATTTGTCCATTTTGATGCACGCTAACCCGATAGGTCGGCTCACGCCCTCGACCATCTTTTGAACCTTCTGCATCTAAGGTGGTCCCTTTTGCTTCTAAGAGTGCTTCAAAAAAGTCGGCAAGATTCACACGGGTTTGATTATTTTTCCCGGTGGTGTAATAGCCGCAGCGTTTTGCTTTTTCCCGGCGGGGTAAGTGCGACAGCTCTTTAACTTTTTGAAGGAGTGCTTTTCCAGTGAGTGGAGCAGTTGCCGTTTCAGTCATTGCTTTTCAGAGTTCCTCACAATCGTCGAGATTGTAAATGCAGGTCGTAACTAGCCTTAAATCATATTAAAGAATATAGCCTTAAAATCCTGAAGTTTGATAGCTGAAGGATGGCTTGATTGGCAGAATTTAAAGATCTGACTAAACCATTATCAAGATTCTAAATTTTCCACATAGGATTAAACCCTTTCCAATTGAATATTCAAGATATTGGGCTAGCTTCCCGGATTAAACTTTGAGTTGTTAATAGGTGAGCCGTTAATGGATCAGGCGCTACATGGATTTTGCGGACTGTCAATGGTGAAGGTCAGGCGTTAATGAATTAATGACCTAAGCTCAATCAATCGTTCAAGTCTAGGTGCGTATCGAGGATAGGAAATAAACAGAGGTCTGTAAAAAAATCTTAGTCAAATACCCAGGCTAAACAGCAGTATCTTGCCCTAGGGAATGTCTTAAATTTGACTTATCAGTGTTTTCTCAGCAATTGGCAACAAACCCATCTGACTCTAAAGCAGACTTGATAGCAAAGAATGAATAATGTGCCACAAATTTTCTTCGCCACTGGTGAATCCCTAAGTCATTCTGCAAGCACAAGGCGCTTCAAAAAGATTGGGTTTAGACTAGGAATTACCATGATCGACACATTGATTTAAGTCTATGCAAGTTCAATTTAAGGTGGTTCGACAAACCGCCGATTCCGCGCCTCAAATTCAAACTTATACGCTAGAGGTTGAGCCAGGCAACACGATCCTCGATTGTCTGAATCGAATCAAGTGGGAGCAGGACGGCGGTTTGGCGTTCCGCAAGAACTGTCGCAACACCATTTGCGGAAGTTGCTCTATGCGCATCAATGGTCGCTCTGCTCTGGCTTGCAAAGAAAATGTGGGTAGTGAACTCGCACGGCTGCAGGCGATTCAGGCTGCAGCACCCGGCAGCAACGCTGAGGAAATTCCGGCTTTTACCATCGCCCCGATGGGCAACATGCCTGTGATTAAAGATCTGGTGGTGGATATGCAAAGCTTCTGGGACAACCTGCAAGCCGTTGATCCTTATGTCAGCACTGAAGCGAGACAAGTTCCAGAGCGGGAGTTTTTGCAAACGCCTGAGGAACGCGATCGCCTCAACCAGGTGGGGAACTGCATCCTTTGCGGAGCCTGTTACTCAGAGTGTAATGCCCGTGAGGTCAATCCAGAATTTGTTGGCCCGCATGCCCTCGCCAAAGCCTATCGCACCGTAGCCGACTCTAGAGACAGTCAAACCGAGGCCCGGTTGGAACAGTATAGCCAGGGAACTGAAGGCGTTTGGGGCTGTACGCGCTGTTACTACTGCAACGCAGTCTGTCCTATGGAGGTAGCGCCCATGGATCAGATTGGCAAAATTAAACAAGAAATTCTGGATCGCCAGACTGCGCAAGCGGGTCGTCCGGTGCGCCATCGTAAGGTGCTGATTGATCTGGTCAAAGAAGGCGGCTGGATCGATGAACGACGGTTTGGGCTGATGGTTGTCGGCAACTCTTTCCGCGATTTGCGAGGTCTAGCAAGTCTCGGACCTCTAGGGTTACGCATGTTAGTGCGCGGCAAATTCCCGCTGATGTTTGAGCCTTCTGAAGGGGTAGAGCAGGTGCGAGCTTTGATTGACGCAGTTCAAGAGCTAGAAGCATAGGGGCAAAGCAGGCGGATACGAGGTCTTGCCTCGCCTTAGGTCGATTCCCGCCTGCTTCACCGCTACTTGACCCCCTACTTCGCCTCTAACGTCTAATTGTCGATCGCTCCCGATCAGACAGCACTGCCTCCAGGTAAGGCTTCAGGTAGTTTGCCTGATAGGAATTTAATTGGTAGGTGCGATCGCCTTGGAGATGGAATAACGGAGCCGCTTGAATAGCCTGATAATCTGGATTGTTCCAGGATGCAGGGGCGAGCAGCACCCGCTCTGTTGCAGCAGGGACTAAACCTGCAGGTAGCTTTTCTAGCAACGCCAAAACTTGGGGGGGTTGGGCAGAAACGTTCTGAGCCGCCAATCGCTGAAGAATTTCATCTAGCGAGATAGGATAGCTAGGAAAAACTCGCAAAAGCTCCCACAATAGCCTGTAGTCATCCCAAGGTTGAGCCGCCCGATCGAGCAATTGGGAATGCAGAGGCAACACCGCCAATCCATAAGCTACTCGGCTACAGCTAGAAGAAGAGGGAGTCGCAGGGTAGGTGTCTTGAATAATGGTGGCGTTGGGCAGCTTTTGCCGCAGCCAGCGGGCGATCGCGCCTAAAGACGCAGTGCCTCCCGTACAAATCACCTGATGGATCTCAGCGACGGTCAGCTGTGTTTGGTTAAGCAAGCTGTTCAGCTCACGATTGAGCCGTTGAATATAAGGCAGCAGCACTTGGCTACCCAAATCTTGCCGCAGAACAACCTGCTGCCAATGTCCCAGCTTCAGGCTACAGCGGCTCTGCTGCTGCAGACTCAGCTTGAGATATTGAGCCGCCTCTAGCAAAATTTGTCCCGATCGCGAGGATTCTAGGCGCTGCTGTAGCTGATAGCGAGAGATTAAGTCAGGTTCTCCAGCCAGCGGCAGCGTCAACTCATGCAGGGCGATCGCTGCTAAATCAACGCTTTCAGCAACAAACCCATCCAAACGAGGCAGATCCAGCAGTTCCGCCTCGCTGTGCTGCAAGGCAGGATAAATTAACTGACAGATGATATCTTGATCGAGCGCATGACCGGCAAACGGAATGCTCCGAATCTGAAAATGATCGGCAGTCAGGTCGGGTAATTCAGCCGGAACCTGAACGAGCGCCAGTTCGGTCACCGTTGCCCCCGCAGTCAGGATCAGCGTATTGCCCTGTCCATGGCTTTCGTGGAGCGTTGCATTGCTCTGCGCTTGAGGCAAAACAATTTCTCGACCATCGCTGCTTTGCAACGTAGACAGCAGGGTAGCGATCGCATCTTCCACTAGATAGATCTGCTGTGGCTGATCGACAAGCCCCGCCCCGATTACCGCCTGCCGCAAGTTGTAGCGGTAGGCAGCTGACCAATGGGCAGGACACCCTATCACTACCCCTGCCAGCTGCTGTAACACCGTAGGTAGGGCTGCTTCTAGCCCTAGCGCCCCAACAGATTGCTCCACCACTGCCAATAGCAAAGTTTGGCAAGCGTGAACCAGCTGGACAAGTGGAATTTGCAAGCTGTCTGACCACTGCACGACCGGCTCCCAGCGATCGCTAAATGCAGCCTGGTATGGAATCCCGAGCTTAAGGTAGGGCTTAAAGTTGGACAGGGGCAGCGCTGCATCAGTAGCCGAGGGATTAGAGAAAACCGCTGGCAATCGAAATCGCGGTTCGGCTGTACCGGACGAATCGTCAGCCTCTACCCAATACAGCGGATAGAGATGACAGCTGCCCCGATTTAACAAAACGGCAGACAGCCCGGTTGTACCAAAATCTAGACCCAGGTACCACATAGACTGCGGTGGCTCTACCTCCGACACATCCGGCGGCGGAACGATCGCATCCATGGCGGCCAGTTCCGCCGCCCAAGCATCCAGACTTAGCAACGGTTCCTCAGAAAACTGAGTAGCATCCAGTGGAAATATATCTAAGAACGGATCATCTTCTAACACCGCCTCATAGGAATCGGCGGAAGAGCCAGTAGACGCTAACTCACGTTTTGCCGAAGCCGCGTCCTGAGCCGCTGCGGTATCTAATTTTTTTTTTTGAGTTCCGAGGTGGAACGCGACGATGTATCTGCAGCCGGAGAGGAAGGAGCACCCTTGGAGGAGGACTGATCCGGCGCAGTGGCTCCCGACCCATCTGCAATTGCCAAATCGGGGCGATCGCGATCGGGCATTTCGAGTAGCGTTTCTTCTAAAGCCGGGGTTTCTGGCGAAACATCTATGCCTATCTCTGGCAACCCCTCAAACAGGCTTTCTAAGCCTTCTAATGTAAAAGCGTTACTTCCAGTAGAAGTTTCCGAAAGCGGGTTTGCTTCAGTCTCGTTTGCTAAGTCAGCCCTTTTAGAATCCGCATCGGCCGCTGACAGCCCCTCTCCATCGGCAGGCTGCACAGCAGCTTGAGTGATTAAATCGCCTGCATCCGTAAACAGCAGATCTTCCAGCGTAATACTGCTGGCAATTTGATCAGCAACCGGGTTAGCCAGGTCCTCCAGATCTGCCGGCACCTCTGCAAGCAAGTCATCCAGCTGCAGCTCTGGCACCGATTGCGGCAAATCGTTACCCCAATTGTCCAGCATCCAGTCTTCAAGGGCATCCACAGCATCAGGTTGGGGTCTAGACGACCGCTCTGAACCTGACTCCAGGCTAGACAAATCTGCCGTCAGCTGTTGCAGCGTATCCTCACCCACTTCAAAATCCACAATCGCCAACTCTGTGCTAGCGTTGGGTACTAGTAAATCTTCCCCAGGTTGGGCAGGCTCAAAGGCATCCGCATTCAGCTGCCCTTCACGTAGCTCCAGCAAGAAATCTGTTTCTAACGTCAGATCCTCAGCCGTTTGAGTCCAGCCGTTTGCGGTTGGCGCTACTGGCAGCGAATCTGGCGTGGCATCAGCGGGGATCAGATCCGTGAGTGCGGCAATCGTTTCTATCGCAGCAGGCAGTTGCCGATCCATCGCTTCAGGTTGGGATTCAACGGCAGGCGGCGTTAGCTGCGGGTCATCAATTAATTCCCAGAACAAATCCTCCTCGAGCGCCAGAGTTTCGCTTGCAGCTGGTGCTGACGGGGCTATTTCTGGCAGGGCCGGTTCAGGATCAGTCAACAGCAGCGTTTCCACGGATTGAGGCAAAGCATTGTCAGCAAAATCCAACAGGAAGTCCGGCTCTGCATCTTGGATCGGCTGGAATGCGGCAGCAGGATCCTCCAGCCCGTCAAACAGGCCCGCATCCGACAAGCCCCTCTCTGCAGAATGCTCTGACTGATCAGGAACCGCCGGAAAATCTAATTCTGGCGGCTGGCTAGGCGGGTTAGCTGGCGGTGGCTCAGCCGATACCGGCTGCACTAAGTCATCGGTTGCCGCATCAGGCGCATCCCCAAACAGACTTTGGTAAAACTCATCCTCATAGAGCGCGTCCGGAGAGGACACTAGCCCTGCCTCAGCCGGAGCGATCGCCTGAACAACGGTCGGGGGCTCATCCAGGTCTAGCGAATTCATGCCCAGAGTATCGAGGTTGGGATCAGAGTCTACCTGAAGCGGAAGCAGAGGCTGAGCCGCTTCCGCTGGCTCTATCTCAACCTCAGCACTTAACTGATTGAGCAAATCCAGTGCCGATTCCAAATCCTCATTCCCTGGATCAGGCGGCAAACTCAGCTCTTCTTCATCGATCTGAATCTGCGTCTGGACTTCCGACTCCGGAAACACAAACTCCTGATCCTCCTGGAAGAGCGTCATCTCGTCATCGTCGGCACTCGCTAAATTCAGCGGCACCGCCGATAAGTCAAGCTGCTGCAATTCCTGATCAAAGGCTTCCAGACTGCCGGGCGTAGCATCTAGCGTAAAAGGCTGAGGCTGCCAGCGCGTATCGGGCACTCCTTCAGCAGGTTTAGCCGACTGATCCAGCGCATTCAGTTCTTCCAGCAGCCGCGCAATTTCCAGATCGGCCTCCGCAGAGTCCGGTTTAGCCGTCAGAGCAGAACGATTTCCCCCCGTAGACGCTGCCCGATCGCCACTCTGGGGCATAGAAGATTGCAAATAAGCAGAGGCCTCTCTGCCCAATTGCTCGGCTAGCCGCGTCACCAGTGCGGCAAACATGGCTTCGCCCTGCTGCCCCAGGTTATGAATCCGGCTCAACCCCTGCTCTAAAGATTCCTGATAACTTTGGATATTATTTTGTAATGACTCAAAAATAACTTGTAAGGTTGAATCCAGCTTCAGCAACAGCTGATCCGACTGAGTCTGCACCCGCTGAATTTGCTCTAGGCGCTGCACCGGACTCAGAGCAGACGGGGCGATCGGCGGTTCCAGCACCCCTTCCAACAGCGGCGGTTCTGCCTGATCAGACAGCGTTGCTACCATCTGCGTCACCTGCCCTCGCAGATTTTCCTGCATTTGCCCCATTGCCGACTGGAGAAACTCCATCAAAAGCTGCGGATTGGGCTGCTGAGGCAGGGCATACTGCTGGCGCTGAGCTTCCAACTGACGAATTTCTTGAGCCAATGCCTCCCGCTGCTGGCGCAATAGCTCGACATCCGATCGCATCGGCTGGAGCATGTTGACCCGCAGATAGGTCATTTCTTGCAAGACAGACTGCAAGACCTGCTGAGCCGATTCGGCAGCTGGCTGTCCAGAGGGCAATAGCCCAGCCGATGAGCCAGCCGATGAGGAGGTTGTCTCGTCGGCTGAGCCAGGCACCTGAAGTGTGGACAGACAGGTGCGGGCCTGCTCCAATACCTGCCGCTGGCGCATGGCGTCGTTAGACATGACCCAAGGCAGACGAGGGCTGGTTTTGCTAAGAACCTCGTCAATTTCTTGAATGAGCGCTTGAACTTGGTCGTTTTGAGCCACAGTTAAATGCCTGACTAGAGTTTTGCGGGCAACTGATGAGGTGGAGAACCAGCAGAAAGAGCGATTTACAGGTAGAAGCTATCTCTATTCTAGGAAAATCACCTCTAGAACAAATTCTCGATCTAAGTGTGCCAGAAATAACAGAGCTTAGATTACGGCTTTTTAGGCAATTTTGCCGTTGAGGATTTGGCGCTAACGGTTCATAGTTATAGCTTGCTTTACCGAATTGCTTCAATAAAGTTTTTGGCGAAGCACTAGGGAGAAAATGAAATCCAGGATTGGCGTGTAAGAGTGCAGCCCTCGAGTCCTCATTTTAATAAAATTCACAATTTCCAGGCTGCAAGCTGAGGGTTATGAATTTTCTAGCTTGGCTTGAGCAATCGCCACCGTCACGGCTCCAGATTGCCCGACTGGGTGAAAAATCTTTTTAGTCACGCATAGCGAATGCAAACCAAGATTTTCTGCTCCACCCCCCTGCCGGCTGGCCAAAATTGCAGCTGCTTCGCATACACTCAGTGTTCCCACTTCTTGCCCAACAATTGCTGAAGGGTTAGGAACCGAGATCGATCGCAGTTGGTCGGCAGAAAAGCCGCACAAAACCCATTGGCGATCGCGGCACAGCTCCACTAATGCCGGTGCCTCAACTTTTCGATCCAGGGTAGCCAATCCAGCGATCGCCGCTTCTGCCAAATCATGGGTGCGGCAAACTTCTTGAATAGCCGTCTCCATTGAGGTTCGTAAGGTTCCGCGCTGATAGCCAATCCCTACCCACAAATCTTTGAAACCTGCCTGAACGCTGTCGCTGAAATTATTCATTCGCCATCCTCTGCTCTGCTTAAAACTGGGGCTATTTCTACATCCATAGCTATTAATACATCAAAGGTCTTAAGCGGTCATAGCCATCCTAAATGGTTTATGAAAGGTGGGGCAGGCGCAGCTCACTCCACCTTTCATAAACCACTTCAAAAATCAAATAGAACGGTTATACAAATTGATCTTTCTGAAGAGATTACAGCGCAATTAAAATAGGGGCGAGATGACCTCGCCCCTACTGCATCTATGAAGAGATGCAACCCGATTCTGTTTACCTACAGTTCAACTTTTTCTGTCGTCACACCAAGTCTGAAGGCAGACTCTGTGCAGAGCAGAATACCCTTAAGGCAACCAACCCTTAAGCGTAATACCGTTGCTCTAACCAAACACAAACTTCGTCTTCAGTATCGAAGAATTGATCCTGGTTTGTGATGGGATCAAACACATGCCAATACGACCTGCCGTAGCGATCGCGCTCTTGACAAACGCGAGGGTCGAGATCAACGGTTGCGATCGCTTTCCAAATATTGCTGAAGGCAACCAACAATCCAGATTTTCTTGTTTCGTCTCTGAATTTTTGGGCTTCAGGAGACTGAAAATAATTGACAGCAGGTTGAGTAGCGGTTTTCATGATATTCCTCCTAAAATTCAAGACATCTCAGCACATTCACCCTTGAATATCAGGGGAGTCATTTAGTGATTTAACTCAAGTTAAAGGTCAATATTCTTAAACCTAAAACTGATCGCTGAATGCTCACTTATTCACTGTACAAACTTTGTTACAAAAATTCCAAAGGTAAAATTCATCGCATCCATGAAAAAAATTCATAGATAAAGCATCCAGGAGAAGTTGCTATCTAGGGCACAATCAAAATGCAGTACATCAAGGCAAAGTATTATCAGGTCGCCTGTTACTTACCCACCATTCCCCAAACCGATGAACCTAGAAGGCATCAAATTGTCTCAACTGCGGGCTTTGGTGACGGTTGCCGAGCATGGCAACTTTAGCGAGGCCGCGCTTCATCTAGCCGTGTCTCAGTCGGCCATAAGCCATGCGATCGCCACGCTAGAAGATGAGCTAGGCGTCATTTTGTTTTCGCGAGGGCGGCATGGAGCAACCTTAACGCCAACTGGAGAACGCATCCTTCAGATTGCACAGCAAATGCTGGGCTTGCTGGATCAGATGGGCAAAGAAGCCAACATGGCTAAGGGCTTGGAAGGGGGTGAGGTGCGACTGGCTTCTTTTCGCAGCGTCGCCACCCATGTTTTGCCCCGGGCGATCGCCCAATTTCGGCAACGCTATCCGGCGATCGCCGTCACCCTTCACGAATTTTCAGGCTGTCTACAGGTGGAGCAGGAACTGCGGGAAGGGCGCGTCGGCATTGGCATCACCTGTTTGCCCGCAGGGAATGAATTTGAAGCCTGGGAACTTCTGCAAGATGAATATGTTGTGCTGCTGCCGCCTCGCTACCCGATTTCTGAAGAACCGCTAACTTGGGAACAGCTATCGCGCTATCCGCTGATCTTGCCAAATGAGGAAGATTCCTGCCGATTGCAAATTCAGCAATATCTCAACCAGGTCGAGCAGACGCTCAAACCCACCTACGAAGTTCGAGAAGATTCCACTATTGTTAGTATGGTGCGGCAAGGGTTGGGCATAGCGATTATGGCGCGGCTAGCCGCAGCCCCCCTGCCGGATGAGGTGCAAATTCGCCCTTTACCTGTCTCTTTAAAACGGATTATTGGGGTGGCAACATTAGCCGACGCTGTACAACCGCCTGCGGTATATGCCTTTTTGGATACGCTGAAAGACATGAGTCGATTAGGTCAACTGGTTGTAGAAGGAAGCGATGAATCTCGAAAACATCAAGTTGCATCAATTACGCTGCCTGATCGAAGTGGCAAAATTCGGCAACTTTAGTGAAGCAGCCCTCCATTTAGGCGTGTCTCAATCGGCTGTGAGCCACGCGATCGCTGCGCTGGAAGCTGAACTGGGCATCATTTTATTTTCGCGAGGGCGACATGGCGCAACGCTTACTCCGGCAGGAGAACGGGTCGTCAGCCATGCCGAAGATATGTTGCGCTCGCTAGAGAATATCGGCAAAGAAGCTACTTTGACCAAAGGGTTGCAAGGTGGACAGGTGCGGATTGCCGCCTTTCGCAGTGCGGCCACCCATCTGCTGCCTAGGGTGATTGCTCAGTTTCAAAAGAATTTTCCGGCGATCGCTGTGATCTTACGAGACTTGCAAGACTGCCAGGAAATTGAATCTGCCCTGCGGACAGGACAGGTGGATGTCGCTATTACGCTACTGCCCACCCCCCGCGAGTTTGAGTCTTGGGAGTTAATGCGCGACGAGTATGTCGTTTTGCTGCCGCCAGATTGGTCTATCTCGAATGATCCGCTTACCTGGGAGCAACTCACCACCTATCCCTTAATCTTGCCCACCGAGAATGACTCTTGCCGGGGACTGATTAGCGAGTACTGCGACAGGCTAGGAAAATCGTTGAATCCTACCTACGAGGTGCGGGAAGACTCAACCACCATGAGCATGGTAGAGCAAGGGTTAGGCATGACTATCATTGCCAGGTTGGCAGCAGAGCCAATCCCCGCCAAGCTTCAGATCAAGCAGTTGCCTGAACCCTTGGAACGGGTGATGGGCGTGGTGACGCTAGCAGAAGCCCTGCATCCTCCAGCAGTCTATGCCTTTATCAATCAGCTTCAAGAAGTTCAGCGATCGAGCACTTTAGAAAAATTGCCGGTTAAGGCAAGGTAGCCATCTGTCTGCCCAGCAGTTATGCAACAGCAATTTTTGCCCATGGCAATAGCTCCCTAATACTGCCAGGGAGCTTCAATGATCAAAGCTTTAGAGGATGGGTACTGATCCAAACGGTTAACCTCGTTTAGAAACTTCTCAGCAGCTTTCTTGCCTGAAACTGTTGAGCATTTTGATGCGCAATCAGCGTGTCTTGATAATGCTGCTCTTCTAACCAAGCCCGCATTTCTTGAGCAGAGACCTGCTGAATGGATTGTCTTGTCGCAGCAGCATAGGCACTCCAGGCTACCCGACCTAATTGATCTTGCGTCTTCCAGACGTGGGGTTCGGAAGCAAGTTCTAAGTGAGCGATCGCTCCTTGCCAAACGTCATTTAATTTGGCACCTAAACTGCGCTGGCTTGGAGAAGACTTGCTTTGAGAAGACTGATGAAAGATTTGTTCTAATTTTTGGGCTTTTTCCCAGTTCAGGTGAGATTTCATGGTTCTTTGCTCTGTGGAGTTCCTTTGATATCTACACTCTATAGAGCCGCTCCAGGAGATACAAAAACTAGCTCGCATATCTTCCATGAAGAAAATTCATAGAACTCCTAAATCCCTGAAGGCAACTGCCCCAGCACCGCTGCCAAATCGGCTATGTCGATCGTTAGTGCCCTCCACACCCTGCACTTTAAGCTCCATCTCTGACTTCCGGCTCTATCGATCTCCAACCTCAGGACAGTGCCAAGCCTTTTCGACTAGTGCAAGGTTATTTACAGCACATCTATTGCCTTCAGCTCTTCTCGTAGCAGCCTTCATCCAGAGGAGACGGGGTGCAGGTGGATCCCCTGTCTAGGAGCGCACCCCCTACACCCGTCCTCACCTGAGTGCATAGCACTATAAAACCAGAAAGTTTAGAGAAGGATGCTGGGTAAAGAGTGCCGTTTACGTAGCAAGCATGAGAGAAAACATATGCCAGATGAAATTTATAACGCCACTATTCCAGAAATCGATCCGACGGAAATTGAAGACTCCCGCGTTCTTCCGGCTGCCGAACATCATTCATTTCTAGAGAAAGTGATGGTTCAGGGTGGACTGGCCGATCTTTATGATGCCAGAGACATCACCGAAGTCGTCTTCCGCACCATGCGCGACATGATGACCAACGAAGCAGTCGATCACGTTGCCGCCGACCTGCACTCGCCGCTCATGGCAAAAAACGAGGATAAAACCATCTATACTGCTACACCGCTAGCGACGGAAGTAGAAGACCTCTGGCAGGACACCAACCCGATCGTGCATTTGCTCAGCCGCATCCGTCCGACGCTCAACATCCACGATACAACTTTTCTATTTCGAGTCCAACAGGAAGCAGGCTTACCGGCTCACGTTCAACCAGAACAAGCGGTTAAAGCCGTTTTCTCGGCCACCAAAGAGCGGCTGCCGGTGGAGCGCATTCAAGAAATTACCCAATTTCTGCCGGGTACTGTTCGCCAGCTATGGGAAACGGCATAGCTTCTGTAGGCTGGCAAGAGGCTAGCAAGCCAGTCAGTTATTGAGAAAGCATTTTGCTGTTAAAAGGGCGCAAAGTTTTGCGCCCTTTTAAGGATTTAAAGCTCTTCTCCTGACTCCGGATGATTTAACTCCAGAGCATTTACCTACAGATAATTTTTTAGAATTTTCTTATGGGAGCAGCGTATCAAGCGATCGCTAACAAGGTCAACTTTCAGCCCCAAGGTTTTGCTCTTGATCAATTCACTCTGGAACCCTTGGTTGAGCCGATTGATCTGCTTAAGGTTCAGTCGTACGACTTTAACCATAAGTTGAACAAAGCTAGAAGCATAAGTTGAACAAAGTATCCTCAGATTGCCTATTATTTCATGACTGGCTCAGCAGGGACTTTCGATTTTTTGAAGCATAAGATAAACAATATTCGGCAAAAAGAAGCATAAGCTGGACAAAACATTTGTGTTCTATTAGCGTTCAATTCAGCATGAGGCTCTTTTTATGTGTTGAGAGTCAAATCAAGTCCTGTTCGATCGCCTCTATCTGCTTCTCTAAATCCGTAAGTTGGGCTTCCTCACCTTGAATTTGCTTCTGTAATTGAAATTTAACTGCTGAGCCTGCCTCGATCGCCAAACTTTCTCGCAGTTGCTTAAGCTTTTCGCTGCGGAGGTCTAGCTCAGTCTGAAGAATATCTCGCTTTTGCCCTAGTCGCCGTTTTTG
>DATNOY010000726.1:0-8065 GCA_036703495.1 Coleofasciculaceae cyanobacterium | reverse complement strand
TCTACGTTAAAGGTGGCAACCGTGAGCTGATTCGGGCTAGCAGTCAGGTTCGTGACTTCTTTTTGCAGAGGCGATGGCTGCACCACCGTCGGAGCGGTAGAAACCAACACTTCGTAGTTGCTGAAGTCGTAGTTCACTACCCCTGTAATCGAGCTGAGTTGGGCACCCACATTCACAGCAGGCAACGTCAAAGCCGAGTTGTTCAAATCATCGATCTGAATCCGCTCTGGGTTAGAGTCGCTGGAGGTAATTAAGCTACCGCCACGAGCAGTGCGGCTGGTGGCATTGGCTCCATTATCTGCCAGTACCCAGATTTCCTCAGAAGACCCAAAGTTTGCCGTTGGAGAGGTGGTCACTGGATTGTTGATCTGAACCAGCATCCCTTCCAAACTTTCGTAGAAGTCAATGCCATCCTCAGCCGGATCAAAGGTGCCGCTGCTCTCCACATTGGTCGCATCGTTTTCAATCACCGCTGTGGGAATTGCCCGGCCGCCATTACCCAAAACCGTCGGGGCGATCGCCGTTGTAGGGGCATTTGTCCAGGGTGTGACATTAAGTGACTGAACGCTGCTGTTGTTGGTAATTTCTGTAATAGTCAGGTTGTTAGAATTGCCCCCAGGACGAAATTCAGTCACGGTACCGCTGACCAAAACCGCTTCTCCCACCGTGCGGGCACTCAAAATAGCAGCATTGGTGGTGAAGACGAAAACCGCTTCAGAAGTTGCATCATTGCTATCAGGAGTTGGGTCTTGAATGTAAAAACCGTTCGAGGCGATCGCCGTGACAATTCCCGGCACATTCACCACACCCTGCCCGTTCAGCGGTGAAAGGTGGGCTGCACCTTGAATATCATGAATCCGAGTGGTGCCCGCCGAAGTATCGTCATCCGTTACAGTCAAGGCAGTAGTGGCGTTGCTGAAGCCAGTTGCAGAGGCGGTTAGGATTACCGGTTGAGAGCCGTCTACCGTAGTGTCGTCGATCGCAGCGATCGCAAAAGTAGCCGACGCTTGACCGGCCGCGAGCGTGACACTGGTCGGCACCGTGGCTTCGCTAGTGTCGTTGCTGGACAAAGTGACCACCAGGGGATTCGTCAGATCTCCAGTCCGCGTCACGGTTCCGGTTGCCGCCGTTGCACCAGCCCCTTCCGAAAACGCATTGGGCGATGCAGCAAGGCTTAAGGTTGCAGCAGACCCGCCTCCAGCGGACAGGGAGAAATTATCGATTGCCAAGCCATCATCTGAACCAGCCGCGTTGAAATCTTGCCAACGAAACCAGAAAGTAGCTCCAACCGGAATATTGAGTCCGGAAATCGTTGCCGTTACAGTTGTATTGTTCGTGTTACCATTCAGCGCTCCTACCGTACCTGTTGTCACAGGGGCATTGAAATCTAGCGCATTCACATCTACCCAGGTTCCAGCCGTTAACGAGGTCGCATCCAGGCTGTATTGAAAGTCTAGGCGATCGGCCTCTGCTCTACCGGTTGTACCCAAACGCCATTGTTCCCCCGTGTAGCTCAGGGTGAGTGTAGTGATGGGATTGGCTGTGGTATTGGTGAAACTGCTGCCAAATAAGGGCATCAAACCACCCGACAGTACACCGCCCACCGCTCGATCTGTGCTGCCTGTAGAGCCAAAGCTGTAGGTATCGCCTGTGTTTGAACTGCCAGTGCCAGCCGTGTAAGTAGTATTAGCGTTCGTTCCAGTTTCAATGAACACCCATCCTTCCGGAAGCGTACTGCTGGTGCCGGTATTGGCTAGAGAGTCAAAGTTTTCGGAATATGATCCGGTAAAGTTAATTGCCATTGTGGTTGATAGTCAGGTGAAAGTTTTCAGGAATAATCGGCAGCAGAGGGATCTAAAAGATTTCTGCGGCTGTTCGTAAACTGTCCGTAAACTGTTTGCAAACATAGAAGTACGCATGACAAAATCAGACAACTGTAGTTGTCAGATCACGAGTCTTCTATGCAAAGTGATCAAGACATCTTTCTTCGAGAGATAAGCTCAGCAGAAGCTGTAGATTCAAGCAGCAAAAGCCAAATGAACTCGTTGCCAGTCGCTAAACTACCGCGTTAGTAGAATTTATGGACGGTAGCTTGGGGCAGGAAACTCTCTTTGACGGATGAATCAACTGATGGATTAGAGGAATAAGCCGTTCATCAGGTTCTGGAAGGGCACATTCTGCTACAAGTTTGCAGAAGGTACTCAGTATGTTGAAGAAATGTACCAAATGATCACCCGGTTACAACTGCTTGAGAGAATTAAGAGATTACAGAAATTGAAAAACGGATACCCTGCAGCAGTCAAAAAACAAGTAATCTCCCTGTGGAGCAGCATAATATCAAGGCAAAGCCGATCAGCTGCACTTCACCTAAGAATGATTTCAGAACTGTGTAAAGGTAAGGTAAACATCAGCTTAAAGTTGCTAGGTCTTAAATCTTGTTTGCTCTAAATTCATGGGAAATTTATATAAATTACCAGGACTCAGTAGATAGCCATGATTAAACATAAAACCTTAAAACTTTGTGCCGCTCGCGCAGCGGCACAAAGTTTTAGATCTGGTTTTCAATAACGCCGAGGTACTTCAGAACGGCAACGGCTATCTCTTCTCTATCAGCGAAAAAAATCAGCGAATAGAACCAGCGATCGCCTCCTCCCCAGCAAACTGACCCATCAGCGCTGCGCAATTGCCTCTTGCTAAAAGTCCGAGGAGGCAGTAGAACATAACCCAAACCAACCTCAGCCTCAAGGAAACAGATGTACGCGCTGACCCATTGCACAGTTTATACAGGCGATCGCCAATGCAGCGAGGGGGCCCTGCTGATTGACGGCAACAGCATTGTGGATTGGATGGCTGTCTCAGAGCTGCCGTCTCAGATTGAGGTGATCGATCTGGCTGGACATAACGTGGCACCCGGATTCATTGACATGCAGATCAACGGCTGTGGTGGCGTCATGTTCAACGATGCCATTACGGCTGAGACGCTGGATATTATGCACCAAACCAACCTGAAGAGTGGCACCACCAGCTACTTGCCCACCCTGATCACCACGTCTGATCAGGACATGCTCACGGCGATCGAGGTTGTTCAAGCCTACCGCCAACGCCACGCCTCCAGCGTCTTGGGGCTGCACTTAGAAGGACCTTACCTGAATCCCAAGCGCAAGGGGATTCACAACGCAGCTTACATTCGCCAGCCTGACCGGGCAATGTTGAAAAAAATTGCCGCCAGTCCAGACGGGGTGAGGATGATGACGCTGGCTCCCGAAAGAGTACAGCCCGAAGAAATTCAGCGGCTAGCGGAGCAAGGCATCCTTGTTTCGGCGGGGCACACAGATGCCACCTACGAAGAGGCGATCGCTGGGTTTGACGCAGGCGTGCGCATGGTGACGCATCTGTTTAACGCCATGTCGCCCTGGCAAGGCAGAAACCCGGGCATGGTTGCCGCCACCCTCGATCGGGAAGATGTCTATGCTGGCATTATTGCCGACGGACAGCATGTCCATGCTGCCTCGATTCGACTAGTCCAGCAGATCAAACAAAATAAGCTGATTCTGGTCACCGATGCCACCCCCCCGGTGGGCACCTCAATCACCTCCTTCCAGATTGGTGGCCAGCAGGTATTTTACAAAGACGGCAAATGTATCTCAGCCGATGGCACGCTGGGGGGCTCAGCCCTGACTCTGATAGAAGCGGTTGCCTACTGCGTTCGCCAGGTGGGCATCCCGCTGGCAGAAGCTCTACGGATGGCTTCTACCTATCCGGCGACACTCATGGGGCTGAAACTGGGGCGCATTGCTCCAGGGTATCTGGCCAATCTGGTCATTTTCGATCGCGATTTTCAAATTATTGCCATGATTGATCAAGGTAAATACATTCGGTTCTAATCATTCGGTTCTATAGCTATCGCCACTTTCTATAGGACAGAGGGAATGTGGGAGCTGCGCCCCCAGCTAGGGGTTCCGCCCCTGCACCCCGTCCTAACCCCAGTGGCTACGGCTATAATCATTCGCTTCTCTAGCCATCCTGATCTGAGGGCGTAGCACCAAAATATCGTTCTCTAGCTTTACCTATGCAGACCTACCGTGATTTCCTGATTCGAGACTGGCAACCCGCCGATCGCCTCACTGCCGCTGCGCTGATTCAATCAGTTTTAGTCGATTATGGGCTAGCGGGTGAACCGGATGGGGCCGATCGCGATGTTTTGCAAGTCGAAGCATCCTACTGGGCAACGGGCGGACAATTTTGGGTGGTGGAACGCCAGGGTCAGCTGGTGGGTACTGGCGGCTACTACCCGATCGATCGAGGCAGCAATGCCGTTGAACTTCGCAAAATGTATTTGCTGCCAGAGGTGCGTGGGCAAGGTTTAGGCCGCTATCTGCTGACGGCTTTGGAAGCAGCGATCGCCAGCCAGGGGTTTACGCAAATCTGGATTGAAACAGCAAGTGTCTTGAAGGAAGCCGTTCAGCTCTACGAATCCCAAGGCTACCAACCCAGCACTGGCGTAGAAACAGCCCGATGCGATCGCGTTTATGTCAAGGATCTGCAGCTATAGCCGGGATGATTCGGGCAGGGGCAAATAGCCTTGCACTAAGAGATCTCTGCCGATCGCCTGCCACTTTACTTTCTCCAGCACCAAAGCGTCTGTCATTTGAGTGAAGCCCAGATCGCCCACGGGAGAGGGAGCCGTGGCACCGCCAATAATTTTGGGCGCAATGAACGCCAGAATTTTTTGGATCGAGCCATCGGCGATCGCCCTAGCGGCCAAAGTGCCTCCACATTCCCAAAGCACCGACAGAAACTCGCGCTTGGTCAACTCAGCCATGACCTCAGCGGGCGTTAGCAGCGGCAGTTCCACCACCTCCACGCCTTTGTCTAGCAGCACCTTTTGAAATTCCGGGTTAACGCCCGACTCTGTGAACAGCAGAGTCGGGGCGATGGAAGTTTGCCAGAGCTGGGCATCGGCTGGCAAATCCAGCGTTCGGCTCATCACCACCCGTAAAGGATTGTGATCACCCTGCCCATGGGCAGTCAGCAAAGGATTATCGCGGCGAACCGTATTTCCCCCAATCACCACCGCATCGCAGCCGGCCCGCACCTGATGCACCCAGGTTCGCGCTTCTGGAGCAGTGATCCAGGCACTATGTCCCGTCGTAGAAGCAATTTTGCCATCTAGCGTCATGGCATATTTGAGGATCCCCAAGGGACGCTGATGTAAGATCCGGTAGACGAACGCTTCGTTCAACTCCTGACAGGCTGCGACTTCAACATCAACCTTGACTTCAATGCCTGCCTGCCGCAGCCGCGTAATGCCGGTACCTGCCACCTGAGGATTAGGGTCAACCATGCCCACCACCACTCTGGCAATTCCGGCTGCAATCAGGGCGTCGGCACAAGGCGGTGTCCGTCCGTGGTGGCTGCAGGGTTCCAGGTTCACGTAGATAGTGGATCCTTGCGCCCGATCGCCTGCGGCTCTTAGGGCAAACACCTCAGCATGGGGTTGTCCAGCCTGAGGATGAAAGCCTTCGCCGACAATTTCTCCTGCCCGCACCACAACGGCTCCCACAAGAGGATTAGGGGCAGTTTTTCCTTGGGCTTGCTTGGCCAACTCCAGACAGCGTCGCATCATTTGCCGATCGAATTCATCTGTCCGATTAAGTTGAGGTGCCATAGGAAAAAGAGGCGGAAATTGACTACTTTCTGAGCAAGTCTTCACGTGCCCTCTCAATTTTGAGGTGAGAAATGAAAACTTGTGGGTATTTTAGGCGGAATCGCTTGTTTTTTTGTTGGCAAGATGGAAAATTAGCGTTATGAATAACATGCGCCCTGCTCGTTTCAGAAATTGATACAGCAATTGCCCCGACATTCGTTAGAATTTACCGCAATACGATTGTCCATCTTGCTTTATCTTTGACTTAGATTGAGTGCCCTGGCTCTGACCGTTTAGGCGCATTTCCGCCCATTCCTCTACCCGTCGTGTTTCTCCCGCCTGATTGCCCCGTTCCATACTGAATGACTGCTGTGCCAGCTCCTCGACAGCCCTCCCAACCGCCTGACCTCACTGGTGGCAACCTGCCGCCAGACATTACTCCTGTGTTTGCGCTCAAGGAGCTGGTGTCTCGGCTGCACCGTGAGCAAACCAAGATCCAGGACTTATTGAGTTCGTTGGGTTTCGCGTTGCGCAGCTTTAAAAATCTCAACCAATTTTTGGAACTGACCCCGCTGATTGCTAGCCGCGTCACCGATGCCGACGGGGGGGCGCTGGTGCTGTACAAGCCAAATGGTCAGGTGCGGTTGGAGCGGCTGCACTGCCAGGATAGCCGCTGCCAGGATGTGAAGGCAGCGATCGAATCGGCTGCCCGCCAGCTCACCGCAACGGCTCCGATCCCAGCCTATGGCAAAATGGCAGCGAATACTAGCAACCGCACGGCCGCGCTGGATTATCATGTCAATCATTTCCTCGGATCTACCGTTCAGCTGTTTGGCACGGCAATTCTGACCAAAAATATTGAGCGAGGGCGGCTGTATGTCTTTAGCCGTGATCCAGAATATGCCTGGACTGAGACCCGCCAGAAGCTCGTGCGGTTGGTGGCCGACCAAACGGCAGTTGCCATTGAAAATGATGAACTGACCGTAGAGCTGCGTAAGAAAGAGCGGCTCGATCGCGAGCTGGAGATTGGCGCAGAAATTCAGCTGCAGCTGCTGCCGCGTCAGTGCCCCCAAATTGATGGGATTGAACTAGCAGCCCTCTGCCGCACTGCCAGCCGAGTTGGGGGAGACTATTACGATTTCATTCCAGTGAACTATGATGCCAGGCTAGCTAAGAAAACCGGACGGATGGATACCGGGCACTGGAGCTTGGCGATCGGCGATGTTATGGGCAAAGGCGTACCTGCCGGGCTGATTATGACCATGCTGCGCGGCATGCTGCGGGCAGAAGTGCTAAACGCTCACTCCCCGGCGCGAATTCTGCAACACCTGAACCATGTCATGTATGCCGATTTGGAAAACTCCAATCGCTTCGTGACGCTGTTCTATTCAGAGTACAACGCCAAAACCCGCACCCTCTCCTATAGCAACGCTGCCCATAACCCACCCTTGCTCTGGCAGGCAGCTACCGGCACGCTGAAGCGCCTGGATACGTTGGGCATGCTGATTGGCTTAGACATTAACTCTCAGTACCATGAAGCGCAGGTGCAGCTGCATCCGGGCGATACAATCATCTATTACACCGATGGCTTTACCGATGCCGCCAATCAAAATGGCGATCGCTTTGATGAAGAAAGTCTGGCTCGTCACTTCCAGTGGGCCTGCCGCCATTGCGAAACGCCCCAAGCAATTTTGGAATACTTGTTTAATCAAGTTCAACAGTTCATCGGTGCCGAACGGCACAACGAGGATGATATGACGTTGATTGTGATGCAGGTCAAGCCTGAAGCGTAAGGACTTATCCGCCCGATCTCAGCCATGAACACTGCTAAAGATCACTATGACCAGCAACTGGCTGCAGTTTACAGTTGGATGTCGGGGACTCCAGAAGCAGCCATCCAACGCAATTATGACTTCCTCTGCCAACAGGGGGCTGCTGCATTAGCCCCAGGATTAGCCATCGATTTAGGAGCAGGGTCAGGATTTCAATCAATTCCTTTAGCAACATTGGGATTTTCAGTCGTTGCGATCGATTTCTGTGCGGCCTTGCTATCTGAATTGAGCGATCGCGCTGGCAAACTTCCCATTCGCACGATTCACGACGATCTGCTTAATTTCTCGGACTCTGTTGAAGAACTAGCGCAAATCATAGTGTGCATGGGCGATACGCTGACGCATTTGCAGTCATTGGATGCAGTCCAGTCTTTGGTGTGGAAGGCTGCGCAGGCGTTGGCAACCTCTGGAAAATTTATTCTCACGTTCCGCGACTATAGTTCTGTTCAGCGGCAAGGAACTCAGCGGTTCATCCCGGTTCACAGCGATGAGTCTACAATTCTCACCTGTTTTCTGGAGTATCACGAAGATATTGTGGAAGTCTACGACTTGGTGTATCGAAAAGAGGGCGATCGCTGGATATTGA
>DATNOY010000725.1:0-4951 GCA_036703495.1 Coleofasciculaceae cyanobacterium | reverse complement strand
TGGTAGGCGCTTAGGAACGTTTGAGCAAATGGGTGAATTGAGAGCAGCGGGCGATCCTTGCTATGGATATGAATTTTCAACAGATTTTCAATGCCGCACCCGAAGTTGCCGCTAGCGCTCCTGGACGCGTTAACCTGCTGGGAGAACATACTGACTACAACGATGGATTTGTGCTGCCCACGGCTATCCCGCAGCATACGACCGTCTATTTAGGCTTTAGCCCCAATGATCGCCACCATTTCTATTCCGCAGACCTGAAGGAAGCGATCGACATTGCAGCCGACCTTCCCGCAGGATTCGGTCGCTATCTTTATGGCTGTATCCAGGTGTTGGCAAACGCTGGGTATGCGGTGCCACCGCTGAATGGCTTTATTACTTCTACAGTTCCATTGGGCTGCGGTTTGTCTAGTAGCGCTGCTTTAGAAGTGGCTGTTTTGAGAGGGGTGCGATCGCTGCTCCAGTTGGATTTGGATGATGTGCAAATTGCTCAGTTGGGGCAACAGGCAGAGATGCAATATGCTGGGGTGCGGTGCGGCATTATGGATCAGATGGCTGCTAGCCTGGCAGATCCTGATCATCTGCTATTTCTGGATACCCGGACTTTAGCGCGGCACCTGTTGCCCTTGCCCGCCGCTGCGGAGATTATGGTGATTGATAGCGGCATTCCTCGAACCTTAGCCGGTAGCGGCTACAATCAACGTCGGGCAGAGTGTGAACAGGCAGCCCGGTTGCTGGGGGTTGCTGCTTTGAGAGATGTGACTGACCCTGCTGCTGTAGAAAAACTGCCTGAACCTTGGCGACGTCGGGCTCGTCATGTGGTTACTGAAAATAACCGGGTTTTAGCGGCGATCGGCAACGTTTCGGCAGAGTACTTTGGCCAGCTGATGAATGCCTCTCATGCCAGCTTGCGAGACGACTATGAAGTCTCGATCGCGGGACTGGATCAGCTCGTAGAACTGTTACAAAAAACACCTCATGTTTTTGGAGCCCGATTAACCGGTGCAGGCTTTGGTGGGGCATGTGTAGCGCTGGTTGCTCAAGGTGCCAGAGAAGCCATTGCTGACTCTGTCCTTAGGCAGTATTGCCAATGGGGCTATGCAGGACGGGTTTTGGTGCCTTCCTTCTGACCTTCAGCCAGATCAGTCCTCCGCACGTCTGACCTATAACTTCATGTTTTCGATGGAGCTGTCGTATTCTTACCTTAGGCTCGTAGATTTAATCCAATCCAGGATGGGGGTGCGGGCACTACCTCTGCACCCCTATTGAATTCTGGGTCTGGATCAGAAGCGTATCCCACTAGGAGGTAAAGGATGTCCGATCGCGTGTTGATTGCTGGAGCCACAGGAGGCGTAGGACAATTAACGGTGGCTAAATTGCTGGAGCAGGGATGGACAGTACGGGTGCTCACTCGCAATGCCGACAAAGCCCAGCAGATGTTTGAACATAAAGTAGAGGTGGCGATCGGCGATATCCGCCATCCCCAAACGCTGCCCTCTGCTATGCAGGATGTCAGCCACATCATCTGCTGCACGGGGACTACTGCTTTTCCGTCTGACAAATGGGAGTTTGACCTCCCCCAAACCCCTGGATTGCCGCAGTTCATCGAGTGGGGCAAGCTCTATCTCGATGCCCAGTACCGTCGCGCCAAAGCCAGAAACAGTCCTCAGCAAGTGGATGCCGAGGGAGTCCGTCATCTGGTGGCTGCGGCTCCTGCAACGCTCAACCGCTTTGTGTTTGTCTCGTCTTGTGGCGTTGAGCGCAAAGATCAACCTCCCTATAATCTGCTGAATGCCTTTGGGGTGCTAGATGCTAAGCAGCAAGGGGAAGCGGCAGTCATGCGCTCAGGATTCCCCTATACGATTATTCGACCGGGACGACTCATTGATGGCCCCTTTACCTCTGCTGATCTCAACACTTTGCTCAAAGCTACGACTGCGGGAACGCTGGGAGTGGTGATTGGAATGGGAGATACTCTGAACGGGCAAACCAGTCGGATTGATGTTGCGGCTGCCTGTGTAGAATGTCTCAGCCAAGCGGTGACTGCAGGCAAAGTGTTTGAGTTAATCAATCAGGGTTCTAGACCGGCTGCAATTGATTGGACAATGCTGTTTGCTCAGTTATCCGGTTCTGAATGACAAACGGTTCTGGACATCATAGCGATTTTCCAGGGAGTGAGGCTTGCAAAAAATAATCTGGTTGAATCGAGCCCTATAAGACTGTTGTAAACCGTATTATTCCAAAACAAGGCTAATCCATTGGTACAGCACATTGAAGAATCATCGTCCATGCAGTCTCTTCAGCGTGTTTTGAAGAGTTTAAATGCCTACCGCTGGCTCTCGTTAGGCGCACTCGTCAGCTTGTTGCTGTTGACGGTGGCTAACGCAGTCACGCCTCAACTGTTTCGCTGGGGGATTGATCAAGGCATTGCCAAACAGGATTTACAAATTGTGCTTTATAGCGCAGGCGCGATGGTGATTGCGGCGATCGCCCGGGGGGTATTCAATTTTGGCCAAAGTTTCTGGGCAGAAGCCGCTTCTCAAGGCGTTGCCTATGATCTGCGTAACAGGATTTTCAGTAAGATTCAAAACCTCAGCTTTAGCTATCACGATCAGGCACAGACTTCTCAACTGCTGACGCGCGTCACAAGCGATATTGAGCAGATTCGTACCTTCGTTGGCACTAGTCTGATTCAGGTGATTAGCGCCGTCGTGACGTTGGTCAGTATTGCCGCCATTTTGCTGGTGATGGATTGGCAGCTAGCGCTGATCACCCTCACCGTCATTCCGTTAACGGGATGGCTCTTGGCGCGATTCTTCACCCAAAATGGAGAGCTGTTTAGACAGGTGCAGGAGCAGTTAGGGGATCTCAATGCAGTCTTGCAAGAAAACCTGATTGGCATTCGGGTGGTGAAAGCCTTTGTGCGGGAATCTGCCGAAGCCAACCGCTACACAGCGCTGAATGATGCCCTGGTTGGGGCAAACATGAAAACGATTCGGGCGATTCGCAACACGTTTCCGTTCATCTTTTTGTTGAGCAATTTGGTGACGCTAGCGGTGTTTGGTTATGGTGGAGCGTCCGTGATTGCAGGTCGGTTCTCTGTGGGAGAACTGGTGGCGTTCAACTCTTATCTGCTGTTAATTCTTCAGCCTGTCTTGTTGATTGGATTTGCGGCTCCAGCAATCGCCCAGGCCGCGGCCTCTGCGGAGCGAGTTTATGAAGTGGTGGATGCCACCATTGAGATTCGCGATCGCCCCCATGCCATCCCTTTTGAAACCTGTGCCGGTCGGATTACCTTTGAACATGTCTCCTTTCGCTATCCTGGAGCCACGACCGAAGCGCTGAGCGCCGTCTCTTTTGAAACAAAACCCAAGGAATTAATTGCCGTCCTGGGAATGACGGCCTCTGGCAAAAGCACGATTATGAACCTGATTCCTCGCTTCTACGATGTCACTGCGGGTGCGGTGCGAATTGATGGACGCGATGTGCGGGATTTTACGTTGACCAGTTTGCGATCGCATATCGGCATCGTATTTCAAGAAACCACGCTGTTTTCTGGAACGCTGCGCGACAATATTGCCTATGCTAAAGCCAATGCCACGCTAGATCAGGTGATAGAAGTTGCCAAAACTGCGCAAATTCACGACTTTATTACAGGTCTGCCCGATGGCTATGAGACGATCGTGGGGGAACGTGGGGTTGGCTTATCGGGGGGTCAAAAGCAGCGGATTGCGATCGCCCGCACCTTGCTGACTGACTACAGCATCCTGATTTTAGATGACAGCACCTCTGCTGTAGATGCCCAAACGGCGTCCCAAATTCAAGCGGCCCTGGATCACCTGATGCAGCAAAAAGCTTGTACTACCTTTGTTGTCGCCCAACGCATCAGCACCGTTCAAAATGCCGATCGAATTTTGTTGGTGGATAAAGGGCGGCTCGTTGGGCAAGGAACCCATGAACAGCTGATGCGATCGAGTCCCCTCTATGGAGCTATTTTAGAATCCCAGGTGAAGCGATCGGCTGGCTGATTTGGGGAAGTCCGATCCGCGATCGCCTGCAAGGTAGATAATGAAACAATAAGTCATCAAGAGGAATAGAGTATGCCTGATAGTCCGTATCAATGTGAATACGTACCTGGGTTAAGCAATATTCCGGCAGCTCAATCTAGCATCAGCTTCGTAGACGGACAGCGAGGGCTGCTAGAATATCGCGGTATTCCGATCGCAGAACTGGTTGAAGCGAGCACCTTCATTGAAACTGCCTACTTGTTGATTTGGGGACATTTACCCGTTCAGGAAGAGCTAGATGATTTTGAGCAAGAAATTCGTCATCATCGGCGGCTCAAATACCGGATCCGCGACATGATGAAGTGCTTTCCTGAAACCGGGCATCCGATGGATGCTTTGCAAACCTGTGCAGCGGCTCTGGGATTATTTCATTCTCGTCGGGCGATAGAAAACCCTGACTATATTCGACGTGCTGTGGTGCGGCTGCTGGCCAAAATTCCGACGATGGTTGCGGCCTTTGAACTGATGCGTCATGGCAATGAACCCATTATGCCGAACGATCGCCTCAACTATGCCGCTAACTTTTTATATATGCTGACGGAACAGGAACCGAGCCCGCTGGCTGCTCAAATTTTTGACCGTTGCCTCATCCTGCATGCTGAGCACACTATGAATACTTCCACATTTTCGGCTCGGGTGACGGCTTCTACGCTCACCGATCCCTATGGTGTGATTGCCTCTGCGGTAGGTACGCTGGCCGGCCCTTTGCATGGCGGAGCTTCTGAAGATTCATTGGATCTATTGGAGGCGATCGGATCTGTGGAAAACGTGCGTCCCTGCCTGGATCAACTGATTGAGCGACGAGAAAAAATTGCGGGTTTTGGTCATCGGGTCTATAAAGTGAAAGATCCCCGAACGGCTATCCTGCAGAATTTGGCAGAACAGTT
>DATNOY010000724.1:0-6019 GCA_036703495.1 Coleofasciculaceae cyanobacterium | reverse complement strand
TCATCGTCAATATGCTCTAAAACATCGTTGGAAACGATCGCATCGTAATATCCCAAGGGTCTATCTAGATCTTCAATGCTGCATTTGAATACCTGCAGGTTCTCTAACTGATGTTCTGCTCTCAGCTGTTCGGAAATCTGAATTGCTTCTGGATCAACATCGATTGCCTCTACCTGCCAGGATGAATTTTGAGCTAGCAGGATATTCATTTCTCCAGAACCACAACCCGCATTCAAGACTCGCAGATTAGCGGTTTTGGGCAACCAGTTCATGATGATCCTATATTTGGTTAGCGCATAATAATCTGCCGATCGGGCCAGATAATCTGCGATTTTGTAGTCTCGGTTTTCTAGGGCTTCATTCATGGCTGTTGCGTCAACACTTTGTCTTTAATGAAAGTAATTGACTGCGTTAGCCCTTCATCTAAAGACACTTTAGGTGACCATCCTACAGCTTTTGCCGCAGAAATATCAGCCAGCGTTACCTCTGCTTCACCCGGTAAATCAGATTTGCAGATGGGCTGAATGTCTGTCCCCAGAAGGCGAGCGATCGCCTCATAAATTTCTAGCACCGAGTAGCTGACACCACTGCCCAAGTTATAAACATTGCCGTCTGTGCGAGGATCATCCAAACATTGCAGGTGAAAATCATTGACATCATCGACATAGATAAAATCTCGCCGTTTTTCACCTGTGCCATAGATGGTGGGCTGTTTGCCTTGCAGCAAATTGATGATAAAGGCACTCATGACAGGGGGAATAGTGCGGCGATAGTCCTGACGTGGGCCATAGACACAGAAATATCGCAATGCCGTGGTGCGCAGACCATAGAACCGGCGATAGGCTTCGGCAAACGCCATGCCTGCCAGCTTACTCACTGCATAAAAACTTTGGGGGTAGACTTCGCTCTCGGGAGTCGGCATGACATTGGAGCCTTCATACAGCGCCGAGGATTCTGCATAAATCACCTTGCCTACCTCACCCCGACGGGACGCCTCAAACACATTCACCGTACCCGTGACGTTGATATCGCTCGTTTCCAGAGGATCGGTTTGACAGTCGGCAATACAATTCTTAGCCGCCAGATGATAAACCGCATCCACTTGTTTGAATAGCGGATAGATATCGGGCGATCGAATATCGAGTTGGTGAAACTCTACCCCATCGGGCACTTGCTCAATTACGCCATAGGACAAGTTATCAATCCCAATCACCCGGAATCCTTCAGTCAACAGGCGATCGGCCAGATTACTGCCAATAAACCCTGCCACACCCGTGATCAAAACTGTTCGTTGCGTCGTCATGCCTCACATCCACATCACATCTCACAAACCCATTGAGAGGATAATACTCCCTCCTCAACACTCAATTTGGAACCCTGCCTTGCAAGCATCGTCATAAAACATCTGCACTGTCTCCCGAGAAAGCTCATCAAGATCTTTCCCATACATTGACAGCTTTTTCAGAATATCATTCGTCGCCGTAATGATGTTGCAGCCTGATGTCTCTGCTTGATAGACATTCAGAACCTCTCTCGGGCTGGCCCAGAGCAGTTCTGCTTTAGATTCGATCTTGAGCATTTGCGCGGCAGCCGTCATGAGAGGAACTGGATCAATTCCTGTATCGGCGATGCGTCCAGCAAACACTGATACCACCGAAGGAATCATGGGACTCAGAACTCGATTAACCGCTTGCACCTGCTCCAACGTAAGAATTGCCGTGACATTGAGCTTGATGCCGTCGCCCACAAGCCGCTTGATCAAGGATACGGCGGATTCGCCTTTCGTATTGGTAATGGGAATTTTGACGTAAACATTTTCACCCCAGGTTTTGATGCGGAGCGCTTGGCGATACATCGTCTCAAAATCGTCGGCGAATACCTCAAACGAGATAGGGCGATCGGGAATCAGCTCTAAAACTTCTCTAGCAAAGGATTCGTAATCTGTGACACCTGCTCTTCGCATCAGAGTAGGGTTGGTCGTAAAGCCTTGGACAATTCCACTCCGATGAGCAGTCAATATGTCATCCAAATTGGCACCATCTGCAAACAGTTTGATTTTGAGCATGGAAGAGTTTGATTTTGAGCATCAAGACTGGTTATAATCCGGGCCTAGTTATAAGGTTTTAGAAAAGACAGGTGAACTAGAGGCACTCGCGTTATCTCACCACAGCTACCAGAAAGAAGCCCACTTTGGCAAGCTTGGTGATCTACCCGAGATTTATATTAGTTGAATTTATGAGGTGAGGATGTCGGACAAGAACGTTACATATTTTAGCGAGAATACCTGGTATCAAAAAAAGGTTTTGACTTTAGATACCTATACCTATTGCCGAATGTGTGTAGAATCAGAGCTTAAGGATTGTGATTCGCTTCTAGACATTGGCAATGGTGGTTTCTTTAATTACGACATCTCCTCAATTAAACGAGTCGTAATTCTCGATGTCTGCATTGATGAGAGCGCTAAATATGGCGATAATGTGACTCCGATTAGGGGAAATGCGCTTGATTTCGATATAGGAGAGAAATTCGACATCATCGTTTTACAGATGTTAATCCATCATGTAACAGGGCAGTCCCCCGAAGAATCTGTTAAAAATCTAGAAGCTATTTTGGCAAGTTGTGCAAAACATTTAACGCCATCTGGAAGAATTCTTGTTATCGAAAGTACGGTTCCTGAGTGGTTTCACTTTTTAGAGAAAATTGCTTTTAGGCTTTTACATCGGATCTGGAATTTTCCCCATCCTCTTACGTTTCAACATAGTGCTAGACAACTGCTAAAATCCGCTATGAAGGTGGGGTTATCTATAGATGAATATACCCTGATTCCCATGGGGCATTGGGTTGTGATCTTGGGACTTTTAGTTCCATCGGCTTTAACTCCTGTTCAGCCCGTTAAGCTTGTGCTATCGAACCCATCAGCTACTAAGTAAGCTTAGCTAAGTGCAAATTTTCCTCTATAGTCATAGAGATTATTAAAATTGTTACCTTCTCTACTTCGCTATCTTCTTATTGGTGGAATTGTGTTTGTGGTTGATGTAGGAGCTTTTCAGCTTTTGCTACTGTTCCACACATACGTACCACTGGCTACTACGCTTTCCTATGGTTCGGCTGTGGTGGTTCATTTTACACTTAACAAGTTTTTCAACTTCAAAAACTTTGAGCGATCGACCCTCCGCCAGTTCAGAACGTACTTGCTCGTGGTAGCTGTTTGTTGGCTGATTACAGTATTGATCATTCAAATTGGTATTGGCAGATTGGGGCTTACACCTTTGCAAGCAAAGCTAATAGCAGTTGTTCTTAATATTCCTATTGGTTTTGTATGTCACAAATATTTGACATTTGGTGCAGGAGTTAGAACTAGGCTTCGCCAACTGCAGCGATCGCGTGTTAGGCGCTGATCTAGTAGATGATGTAGTAAAAGTTATTGTGGTGGGGAGAAGAAGTGGTGAGTGATCATCTATCTGATTTAGATTTAAGCATCATTATTCCTGCTTATAAGGAAACTAATAAGATTAGGCGAGATATTCGAGCTGCTGAGGCTTTTCTTAATTCTCAACAGTTAGTAGGTGAGATTTTAGTAGTAGATGATGGCTCACCAGATGATACGGTTGCAGCCGCCAAATCTCTGGAAGTAGAGGTTCCTAGCTTAAAAGTTTTGAGCTACACACCCAACAGGGGTAAAGGTCATGCCCTGCGCTACGGCATTACTCGATCGCGTGGGAAAATTGTCATGTTTGCCGATTCTGGGCTATGCGTGCCATACGAAATTGCGACGATTGGGCTGGCAATGCTAAATCTGGGCATGTGTGATATTGCCCACGGATCGCGCCGGATGCGAGGTAGCGTTCGCAAACGTCAGCCGCTCTATCGGCGGATTGGCTCTAAGGTATACGCCTACGTAGTATATGCCGTCATGGGCGTGCCGGGCTATATTTCCGATACGCAGTGCGGCTTTAAGCTGTACCGTGGTGATGTAGCGCGCTATCTCTACGGGCAGAGCTTTACTGATGGCTTTATGTTCGATACAGAAGTGATTCTGCGCGCACTGATGCAGGGCTATCAAATTTTAGAATTCCCGGTGCTGTGGAGCAATGACTCCGATACACGTTATGACGCGATCTGGGGAACGCTGCGTAACTTCAAAGAGCTGATAAAAATTCGCCGTGCCACCTGGAGCAGCCGCTTTAAAGCAAGCAAAATGGACAAATCTAGAACAGATGTGCCTTTGCCTATTGCCCGTCGAAGCGAGTCGATTGCTGTTCGATCGCGCAAGCTAAGTCCCTCTTCAACGCAGCAGTAACTAGCAGTAGCTATATGTAGCTATATGATGTTAGACGTTCATTGACGGAAGGAAGGCAAGCAGTGCTGGCAGTTGGGTTGTCGATCGCGCTTTTTGGGTTTTGGGCTGTCGTAGGTCATGCCGTGTTGGCACTCCTCGATCGGCAAGACAATTTACTGAGAAGGATGCTGCTGGCTCCAGTCGTGGGACTTGCCACAACGCTACTGCCGCTGTTCTGGCTGAGTCGGCTAGGGTTGCCGGTCAAAACCTTTGGTGCAGCGCTGACGATCTGGCTATTGGCAATTAGTGTTGGCGGGCTGTTGCGGCTGCGTCCTAAGCTGCCGTGGCGAGAGTATTTGCCCTTCATCGGAATTTTTCTAGTGGCACTCTTGCTCACAGGGCGACCGATGCTGGAGTTTGGCTTTGATTGGGTTAGTTATGCTAATGACGACATGGCTAACTACTGTTTGGCAGCACAGCGGCTGCTGAACTATAGCTTCTTCAGCGTTCCCAACGCCGATCGCATCATGGGCGGCAAAGACTACTCCCTGTTCTTCTGGATGATGCATGTGCCAGGCGTTATCCGGACGGGTAGTGAGTTTTTCCTGGCTTGGGTCTGCAGCTGGACGGGTTTGACTCCGCACCAAGTTTTCATGCCAACAATTTTAGCGCTGCATATAGCGTTGATTAGCACTGTTGGAGCTTTGGTCGCTCAAACTAGAGCGCTCTACCAAGCGACGCTAATTACCTGTGCCTTGATCAGCGTCTCTGCGCTCAACAGCTTGGGCACACTCAACCAGCTGATTGCCCAAGTTGGCGGATTAACGCTGCTGAGCGGCACTTTAACCGGTCTGGTGGCGCTCAGCCCAACTGCCAGTCGTGCTGAGCTGGTTCGATCGGCAGTATGGGTAGGCTTGCTTGCTTGCAGCTTATTGATTACCTACCCAGAAGCCGTGCCGTTTCTGGTGCTGGCGTTTTTGCTTTATGCAGCAGTGCAGCGCTGGCGGCGGCAACTGCACCTTGGGCGATTATCGCTGTTTTTAGGCGCTGCCATCTTCGCCTGTCTGCTGCTGCTCAATAACTACTTCCTGAAAGCTCTGGGGTTTTTGAGCGCTCAAACCGGAGCCGGAACCATCCAGGTTGATCTGCAAGAGAGCTACTTTCCCTATTACCTTATGCCGAGCGGCTTAGCTAATCTCTTGAGCCTGCTGCAAATTTCTCACTTCCCCAAAGAACCTTGGCTGTCGATGGCAATCGCTTTAGGAGCATTCTTGCTGGTAACAGCAATTTGCGTCAGTTTGTTTTTGACTCGCTGGGGCGTGCCCATTGCCTCGCTGACGCTGGTGATGCTGAGCGTTGGGCTAGTATTATTCTGGCGCGAAAACGATTTTGGCTTGTTCAAGCTGGCCATGTTCATCCAGCCGTTTTTAGTGGGGACATTGGTGGTTTGGTGGGTCAGCACAATTCAACGACCGTTGGTGAAGCTGCTGCCGCTGCTGCTGTTAGGGATGATCAGCCTCTCTACCCAACAGTTGGGCTATGTGGAGAGCAGTCGTGGTGTTGGGAAAAGCATCGTTGAGATTCCTAATGCCTCTAAAGTGAAAATTAACACCGAATTTCAAACACTGCTTTCAAGCATCCCCCCAGAGCAACCGCTGCTGCTCGATACTGCCAATATTGTCATGGCAAAATTTCAATCGCTTTACACCATTGGACGAACAGCACTGTTTCCCAGCCGCA
>DATNOY010000723.1:0-8207 GCA_036703495.1 Coleofasciculaceae cyanobacterium | reverse complement strand
AATGGCGATCGCGCCACTGGTGTCTTTGTCGAGCCGATGGACAATACCCGGCCGCTGCACCCCGCCAATGCCGGCTAAATGATCGCCACAATAGGACAGCAGGGCATTCACCAACGTACCGTTTGCATGCCCTGGAGCGGGATGCACGACCAACCCCATAGGCTTATTGAGAATGATCAAATGCTCGTCCTCGTAAAGGATCTGCAGCGGCATCGCTTCGGGTTGTAAATCCAGCGGTTCTGCATCAGGGATAGTGATGGCAATGCAATCGCCTGCCTGTACCAATTCCTTCTTCGATGGGCAAACCTGCCCATTGACTTGAATTTGCCCCTGCTCAATCAGCTTTTGAATGCGCGATCGCGACAAATCAGGGACTTGTACTGCCAGGTAGCGATCAATCCGCTCGGCGTCTTGCTCAACCTGCAAACTAATTTCATGGCTCACGAATGGCTGCTCCTTTCCCCTGCATACTGTCCTCTGCCGCTAAAAATTTGCCCCTCCCTGCCAGATTAATTTCTGCTGGTAGTTAAATAGGCTGATCCCCCTCACCCCAACCTGGTTCAACCTCCTCTAAACTTTCATACTATCTTTGTAATAAAGGTATCTATCACTCCATTGTCATACAAGAGTTGAGTGCTACAATTTGGGGATCAGTACTTTCGGGATAAGAATGCATGAAATCGGCAGAGTCTGTACCGCCAGAAGTTGTGCAACAGGTTGCTGAGTACTTCAGTGTGTTGAGTGAACCCATGCGGCTGCGTATCCTTAACCTACTTCGGGATGGCGAAAAATGCGTCCAGGATTTGGTTGAAGCCACGGCCACAAGTCAAGCGAATGTGTCAAAACACCTTAAAGTCATGCTGCAAGCGGGCATTCTCAGCCGTCGCAGCGAGGGGACTTCTGCCTACTACAGCGTAGGCGATCCCCTGAGCTTTGAGTTATGTAATTTGGTGTGCGATCGCATTGCCACGCGGATTGAAGAGCAAGCCAAGCATTTCCGGGCGTTTAGTATTGCTGGGAAAAATTAGGGCTGAGGGCATGGCGAATCGGGAAGGGGAGACTGAGTAGGAGTCTAGATCCTAGAAGGACTTGTCAAAAGACAATGGCTTGGCTGCAGCCGTAGAAAATTCTTCCTTAAGCGATATTGACGCCAGGTAGAGCCGAGTTGAGAAAATGGACTTGTTTAAGGTCAATCAGGCTTCTCAATTTTAGGCAGATATGCAAACCAAACAGCTGGGCAACTCTGAGCTTCACATTACTCGCATCGGCTTTGGTGCATGGGCGATTGGCGGGGGTGGCTGGGCGTTTGCCTGGGGCCATCAGGAAGACCAAGAATCGGTTGAGGCGATTGAGCGGGCGCTGGATCTAGGGGTAAATTGGGTGGATACGGCAGCCGTTTACGGGTTGGGACACTCTGAGGAAGTGGTGGCCCAGGTGCTGAAGGGGCGATCGCAACGTCCCTATGTGTTTACCAAGTGTTCGTTGATTTGGGATCAGCAACGCCAGATTGGTCGGAGCCTCAAGGCAGCCTCAATTCGGCAAGAAGTGGAGGACAGTCTGCGCCGCCTCAAGCTAGACACGATCGATTTGTACCAGATCCACTGGCCCAATCCCGATGAAG
The DNA here is from genome assembly GCA_036703495.1 of Coleofasciculaceae cyanobacterium. Lineage (GTDB taxonomy): Bacteria > Cyanobacteriota > Cyanobacteriia > Elainellales > Elainellaceae > Drouetiella. The sequence continues at coordinate 6,586 of DATNOY010000723.1, read as the reverse complement.
AGATAGAAGAAGGCTGGACAACCCTGGCTCAGCTCAAGGAAGAAGGCAAGGTTCGCTACATTGGTGTTTCTAATTTCAATGTTGAGCAGATGCGTCGGGCCCAAAAGATTGCGCCGATTACGTCACTACAACCTCCTTACTCGTTGGTTAATCGCCAGGTGGAAGCCGAGATTTTACCGTTCTGCCAGGAAAACAATATTGGCGTGATCAACTATTCGCCGATGCAGTCGGGGCTGCTGACGGGTGCCATGACGGCTGAGCGGATTGCCAAGATGCCCGACGATGATTGGCGGCGCAACAGCAATGAATTTCAGGAACCTCGGCTGTCGCGCAACCTGAAGCTGGTGGAACTGCTGCGCCAAATTGGTCAGCGGCACGGATGTTCGCCCGGTGAGGTGGCGATCGCCTGGACGCTCAATCACCCTGCTATTACAGGGGCGATCGTGGGAGGCCGCAACGGTAAACAGGTAGAAGGTGTTGTGGGCGCTGCCGATCTTCAGCTTGACCCGCAGGATCTGAGCGAGATTAAAACGTTTTTGGAGCAAAACCCATAGATCGCTACAGGGGTGCAGGCGCAGCTAATTTTTTGCAGAGGCGGAGCTTGTCAGCCACACTCGCGGCACTTGAGGACTGCCATACTCCCTCTCTATTATCGGCAAGGTCACGTGAAAATTTTTGATATGGAGAGTAGGAGATTCGAACTCCTGACCTCTGCGGTGCGATCGCAGCGCGATACCAACTTCGCTAACTCCCCGTCTAGGTTGATTTTAGCAGGGCAAGGGAAAATCCGGAGTAAGGGCGGAGATTAAGTCAGGCTACCCCACTTTGGGCATACATTTTACGAATGCGATCGAGTTCCAACTCCGATAGATAATCCACTGCCCAATTCGATTGGCGGTGCATCATGTGGTAGGGGTAGCTGTTCGCCACCCCCACAACCTGCATGCCAGCTCGTTTGGCCGCCTGGATGCCAGCCGGTGTGTCTTCGATCGCCAAGCAATCTTGCGGCTGGAGGTGCAGATCGGGAAACTTTTGGTTCAGGCGTTCGACGCCCAATAGGTAGCCCTCTGGGTCGGGTTTACTGGTTTGGATATCATCGCCTGCCACAACCACCGGGAAATAGGGAGCTAGCTCCAGCCGGTTTAAAACCAGTTCAATTTCGGCCCGAACGGCCCCACTGACGATCGCCATGGGTAGCTGAGCCGAGCGAATTTGGAAAATCAGGTCAGCCAAGCCTGGGTAGGTCGGCAATTTTTCGATTTCGGATAGCTGTTGTTGATAGGCTTGAGACTTACGAACAATCAGGCTGGTGATGTAGTCCTCAGTTACGACTCGTCCTCGGGCAGCCAGCAAATCTTGCAAACAAACGCGATCGCTCCGTCCTAAGCAAAGTTGTCGAAACTCGCCTGCCTTGGGGCGAAGATTTTCTTCAATCAAGATTTGTTCAATTAGCTTCTGATGGAGCGGTTCATCATTGATGATCACCCCGTTGAAATCAAATAAAACTGCCTTGAGAGTCATAGAATTCGCCCATACCATCTATTCCTAGAAAACGCTCTGCTCCCAGAAAACGCTTGTCCCGCAACGCTATCATACCGCTCCGCTTTAGTCAGGATCTACAGGCTACGCGATCGATTAATCGCTGGCGGCAAACCAATCAATCAACTGCCGGGCAATGCTGAGCTTAGACGGAACTTGAGGCAGGCTGCGTTTATGGAACCAGGCAGCATCAGCAATCTCAGTTGGATCGGGCACAATTTCGCCCCCTGCGTAGGTTGCCGTGAAGCCAATCATCAGGGAATTGGGAAAGGGCCAGGGCTGCGAGCCAAAGTAGCGGATATCTTGCACTTCCACTCCCACCTCTTCTCGCACTTCTCGCACTACCGTTTCCTCAAGCGATTCCCCCGGTTCTACAAACCCTGCTAACACGCTGTACATCATGCTGGGAAATCGAGGAGCCCGGGCTAGCAAAACTTCTTCGCCGCGCGAAACCAAGACAATAATGGCAGGCGACAGGCGGGGATAATTCACCAATTCGCACTTAGGGCAACGTTTGGCGCGTTCGTTGGGCAGCTGCACTGTAGGCGTAGCGCAATGGCCACAAAATTGATGGGTGCGATCCCATTCTTTTAGCTGCACCGCTCGACTGCCCAAAGCAAACAAATCGTCCTCCAGCAGCCCATGCAGCTCTCGCAGTCCTGCTAAAGCCATGCCCTGGGGCGGCACCGTATCGGCTGGAAGTTCTACCCCATAGCAAGGCTGACCGTCTAAGGTGCCTAAAAACTGCGATCGCACCGGCTGCAAGCCCAGTTCGTTGAGGCTGATTCGATAAGGAATTTGGCTCCCTATTTCACCGGGTTTAACGGCAGGTTCAGCGATGTGTTCAACCAAAAGTTGATTGCCGACAAAGGCAAACCACCAGGCAGGCTGAGTTTGCTCAGCCGGGGGTGAAACGGCAGGAACAAACGGACGACCGACATAGCAAGAGAAGGGATGCATAGATGAAGCGATCAAGGCGGAGTGCGACTCCTAAATACTGCCATACACCGGCATGGCTACGCCTCGGACATCCCGAGCGGCTTCCGAGGCCAGAAAGCAAATCACCTGTGCCAAAGATTCTGGCTTTACCCATTGATCCGCCTGTTCGCTTCCCATCGCGGCTCGGTTGGTGGGAGTATCAATAACGCTGGGTAACACGGTATTGGCCGTGATATTGGTGCCTTTGGTTTCATCAGCGATCGCCTGGGTCAGAGCCACTACTCCGGCTTTAGAGGCGCAATAGGCCGCCAGCTGTCCTGTAGGCTGCACGGCCCCCCGCGACCCGATCGTGACAATTCTGCCGTAATTTTGATCCAGCATCCGCCGTAAGCTGTGTTTGCAGACTAAAAAGGTTGTGTTCAGGTTCAAGTTAAAATCTTGCTGCCACTGGTCATAGCTATATTCATGGGTTTTTCCCATAGAGAAGCCGCCAACCAGGTGAATCAGGACATCTACTCGCTCCATGCTGTTCACTAACGCTTCAACCGAGGATTCATTGAGTAAATCTGCTGCCACAAAGCGGATTCTGGCCAAATCTGCAGGCGAAAATCGCCCCTTCAGCCGTTCTACGTCGGACGGCTTGATGTAAGGGATAGTCACCATAGCACCCTGAGCCAGCGCCACAGCCGTAACTCCTGTCCCTAATCCGCCTGTGCCCCCTGTAATTAAAACCTGTTTGCCTTGCATGTCTGTCCTCTTTAGATTTAGAGAAAGTTTATAGCTGTTCTCAATTGTGTGCAGTCCAGAGGGGTGCAGCCCAGAATATTTTTTGAAAGCCTCGCAAGTCCTTTAAGGAATATTCTGGTTTTAGCCGAGTGCGAACCCCCTATAGATTATGCTGCATCAAACGGGGCCATCGGCGTTCGCCCTTGAGGGTCAGCCAGCCCAGCAATGGCAGCAGATAGAGGTATACAGCATAGGGGATAAAGCCGGCATCAGTCATGAGAATTGTGGCGGGCACCAATCCGGCAATATTCCACGGAATTAAGGGCGAAATCACCACTACGGTATTTTCCAAATCTAGCGCCAGGTTGGCAGCGCCTGTTGCTGCATCCTGGTACTTGGTTCTAACGAGATCCTGCGTCAACAAAATGGCAATGGTTTGGGTGCAGCCAAAGGCGGCAGCGGCTGTTCCAATCAAACTTGTGGTGAGAAATCTTTGGGATGGGGAGGGATCATGAGGCAGCCAGCGCTTGACGATCGACAGGCATTGCGTCCCGGCAAACAAGCCGACAAATGCCGTTGAAAGAATCACCACCAGCGATACCCGCGCCATGGAAAGCAATCCTCCCCCGGAGAGGATCAGATCGAGGGAAGTGCCAGAGTTGAGCTGAAACCCAGTTAGGGTAAACATGCCCAATTGTTCAGGCGCGTAGGACTGTAGCGTCAGGGCGATCGCCCCAGCACAAACCGTGCTGAGCAGCATGGAGCGCTTGACCTCAACCCGCAGTAGCGCCAGACCTAAAATCAGCACGGCTGGCAGCAGCGTCAGGGGGTGGAGGTTAAACAGCGTTGCCATTTGTTCTGTAAAAGCGCGATCGAGCTGGATCGGGTAGCACCAGGACAACCCTCCATAAATCAGCAGCGTCAAGCCCAGAGGCAGCAGAGACGATCGCCACATGCCCCGAATGTTGGTCAATAGCCGGGTGGCGGTAACAGATGCCACCAGATGGGCACTAGAGGACATCGGCGAGCAGCGATCGCCCACATAGGCTCCAGCAATAATCGCCCCGGCAATCAGGTGGCGGTTGGCACCGCTGCCGCTGGCCATAATCATCAGCGCAATGCCAACAGTGCCTACCGCTCCAAAGGAGGTGCCGATCAGCCACGACACCAGCCCCGTCAGGACAAAAGCCGCCAGAATAAAGGTGCGCGGCTGGATTAGCTGCACCCCGTAATAGACCAGCGCAGGAACGGTGCCCGCTGCAATCCAGACTGCAACTAGCGCACCAATGGGCAGCAGCACACTCAACACCGGAAAAGACTGACGACTGCCGGCGATCGCCATTTGCAGCAGGGCATTCCAGCCAAAGCCGCGACGGCGCAACATCACCAGCACCAGCGCCATTGCCACCAGCAACGGATAGGCGACAAACACGCCCCGCAACACACTGACTACCAGCAGCCCAAACGACAACAAAAGCGCAAACACAATATCCATAGGAGCGTGGATTCAATAACATCTAGGACTGGGGGGCAGAGGCAGTGCCCCTGCTTGGGGAAGATTGAAGCGGTACCCTTCACGATTCATAGCCTTATCCAACTGCGGGTCTGGGCAGGTCTGCGGAGTGAGGCAGGTGGGCATGAATGGCAGACTGATCCAGGCGACACAGACGCACACTGTGATCGATCACGGCTCCCATCGCCTGATAGAAGCCGATGCCGTGGGCATTGTCGATATCCACCGTCCAGTCAATCCGGGCACAGCCAGTTTCAGCCGCAATGTGACACAGCCGCTGCAGGATCGCTTTGCCTAATCCGTAGCCGCGCACCGACGGTTGCAGAAACAAATCATCGAGCCATAGCCCCGGTCGCGCTAAGAAGCTGGAATAAATGCGGTAGTAGGTCGCAAACCCAACCAGGGTGCCCTGCTGTTCCGCTAAAATGACGCCCAGCAACGGTCGATCGCCAAATAAATCTTCAGCCAACTGCTCAGGCGTAGCGCGAATTGCACCGGGTGCGCCATCAAACTCAGCTTTGAGATACAGCAAGTCCATCAGCGCGGGCACATCCTCCGGCGTTGCATCGCGGAGGGCAATCCCTGAGTAAAGCGGGGCAGCCAGGGCAGGTTGAGCGGTGTGTGTCATGGGGTGTGTCATAGTGTCTCATGAGGTAGGGGCAATCTTCCGTCCGACCCCTGTATTTGAACCTTAGGCGTGGCTTGCCCAAAGATCAAAACACGGCTTAGATTACTCCTATTAATGGTGTTGATGGAACCTCAACTTTGCTGTCCGATTCGGGTGATTCTCGGTTAAAACTATTTCAATTGCGGGCGCTGGTGGCGATCGCGCGATCGGGCAACTTTAGCGAAGCGGCCCATCAGCTGGGGCTGTCTCAGTCAGCAGTCAGTCATGCGATCGCCACCCTTGAAGATGAGCTAGGCGTGGTGCTGATGCTGCGGGGACGGCGTGGCGCGGCTTTGACCCCAATAGGCGAACGCATCTGCGAAGATGCCCAAGAAATTTTGCGCTTGGTCGCCTCAATCCGCGAAAAAAGTCAGCAAGAGCGGCAGTTTAACAGCGGTCAGGTGCGTGTGGCCTCAGTGCGCAGTGTGGCCACCCATGTGCTGCCCGAAGTGATTGCTCAATTTCGTCAGCGTTTTCCTGGAATTACGGTGGCGCTGGAGGAATGCGATCGCTATGTCGAAGTTGAACAACTGCTCAAAGAAGGTCAGACCGATGTGGGGCTGCTGTTTTTGCCCACACTGCCAGAGCTAGAGAGTAAAGCGCTGTTTCACGATGAGTTTGTCGCCCTCCTGCCGCCCGATACCCTGGCAGAGGCAGAGCCATTAACCTGGGAGCATCTGCTCCGCCAACCGATGATCGTCAACCTGCGCAGCGTCAAGCACAACGAGCTAATTTTTACCCATCTACAATCTTTTGGGTTTACCCCCACGGTGGCCTACGAAGTGCGAGAAGATTCCACCATTCTGGGCATGGTCAGACAAGGGCTAGGCGTAGCGGTGATGGCTCGCATGTCTGCCGAACCGATTCCCCCGGAGATTCAGGTGCGATCGCTACCCGTACCGCTAGAACGCCTGATTGGAGCAGCAGTGATGGCGAATACCCTCTTGCCCCAGGCGGTCCTGGCCTTTTTTGATAGCTTCAAATCGGGCGATCGCTCAAACGGGAAACCGCCCTAAAATTAGCCTGTATTGGGCAGCTGATCGGACAGCTACAGTGGGGTGGCTACGGTGATTCAGCTACAGTGGTAATGCTATTCGTGAGGCTAGGGACGCTAACCATGCAGATTAAACACTATCTCCATACCGCAATTCTAGTGTCTGACTTAGAGCGATCGCAGCACTTCTACGGATCGGTTTTAGGAT
>DATNOY010000722.1:0-9350 GCA_036703495.1 Coleofasciculaceae cyanobacterium | reverse complement strand
CGGCCGATCGATCTCTATCCTGTCATTAGCTCCGTAGTGCAACGATTTGCCGATCAAATGGCAGAAGACAGCCCTCGGCTCTTGCTTAATGTTCCTCCCGGTTGCCCCTTAGCCCTAGCAGATCCAGAACGGGTGGAGCAGATTTTAGTCAATTTGATTGGCAATGCGCTGCGCTATACGGTCTCTGGCTCCGTCACCGTCCAGGTTGAACCGAACTTCGACAAGATCTGGATTTCTGTGATTGATACGGGGCAGGGCATTGCTGAGGCCGATCTACCCCATGTGTTTGAGCGATTTTGGCGCGCTGATCGATCGCGCGATCGCAATTCTGGCGGGACGGGCATTGGTTTGGCTATCTGTCGGCGGCTGGTGGAGCTGCAAGGCGGGCGGATTGAGGTCAAAAGTCAGCTGGGGGTAGGCAGCACGTTTCGGTTTTCCCTGCCCCTGGTTCCCAAGAAAAGTCTGGGCTTGCGAGACTCAGGTTTTGGTCATCGCGAGCGATCGGAGCTTTAGCCATTTAGTCACTTAGTCATTTCGCTAGATTGCTGCATTACGGTTCAATTGCGTGACGCTGGTATGCTTTGATGATTTGCAGAGTGTAAGCGTCTCAGGAAATCATGAAAGTTGCAGTGATTGGGTGCGGACTGATTGGCAAGCGGCGGGCCCAAACCGCCATTGACCATCCGGTGTCGGAATTGGCCCTGCTGGGAGACATTAATCCGGCAGCAGTAGAAGCATTGGCAACCGAGTGGGGGTGTCAGGCCGCGACCGATTGGCGGACTGCGATCGCCGATCCCCAGATCGATATTGTCTGCGTGGCTACCCACAATGGGCTGCTGGCAGAAATTGCCATTGCGGCCCTCCAGGCAGGTAAACATGTGCTGATTGAAAAACCCATGGGGCGCAACCTGTCGGAAGCGCTGCACATGTCCGAGGCAGCCAAGACGGCCGATCGCATCCTGAAGATTGGCTTTAATCACCGCTATCACCCAGCGCTCTCTAAAGCCTATGCGCTCTATCAAGCCGGTCAGATTGGCCAGATCATCAACATTCGCGCCCGCTATGGGCATGGCGGCAGACCAGGCTACGAACGGGAGTGGCGCGGCAATCCCGAACTGGCCGGCGGCGGCGAACTTACCGATCAGGGCGTTCACATTGCCGATTTGATTCATTGGTTTGCCGGACTGCCCAGCGAAGCCTTCGCCTATCTGCAAACTGCCATCTGGCCAATTCAACCCCTCGAAGATAATGGCTTTGGCTTATTCCGGTTTGATAACGGGGCGATCGCCAGCTTCCACACCAGCTGGACGCAATGGAAAAACCTGTTTTCCTTCGAGATTTATGGCGAAAAAGGGTCTTTAACCATTGAGGGATTGGGCAAAAGCTACGGCGTTGAACGGCTGACGATTGCCTACCGCAAGCCCGAAGGCGGGGTTCCCGATCTAGAAGAGCTGGTGTTTGATCAGCCTGACTCGTCGTGGGAATTGGAATGGCAAGACTTGATCAATGCGATCACCACTCAGTCTCCTTACTTGGGCACCCCTGAAGAAGGGGTGAATGCCATGCGCATGTTGGATGCCCTCTATCGATCGGCAAAGGCAGGAGCCGTAGCGCATGTCCAACCTTAGACCGGGGGTTTTTCTCGATCGCGATGGTGTGATCAACAACATCGTCTGGCGACAGGGCATGCCGGTATCGCCCCGCACCTTCAGTGAATTTGTGTTGGCTGACGGCATTCAGGAAGCAGTCCAGCGGCTAAAGGCGGCAGCGCTGCCAGTGTTTGTAGTCACCAACCAGCCCGATATTGCCCGCCACAAGATGACGGCCGAGGCGTTAGAGCAGATGACGGCCGCCGTTTATCAAGCTTTGCCAATCGACGATCTGCGGATTTGTCCGCATGACAATGACGATGATTGCGCCTGTCGTAAACCTCGTCCTGGTATGCTGATTGAGTTGGCCCAGCAGTGGCCAATCGATTTGAGTCGCTCATTCATTGTGGGAGACTCGTGGAAAGATATGGCAGCGGGCAAACAGGCTGGTTGCCGGACTGTTTTGATTGCGCGAGACTACAACCGGGAAACAGCAGCAGATTTTGCCGTCACGGATGTTTTAGCGGCTGCAACCTTGATTTTAGAGATGTTGACTAATCCGACCTGTGCAGGAGGGCTTTGATTATGGGATATACGGCTGAATTCTTTGCCGATGCAAAGACCATTATTGATGCGATCGACATCAGCATTGTCGAAAAAATGGTGGATGAGATTGCCGCTATTCGCGATCAAGGCGGACGGCTGTTTTTTATTGGGGTCGGCGGTGGAGCCGGACATGCCAGCCATGCCGTCAACGATTTTCGCAAGATCGCCGGAATTGAATCCTACACGCCAACGGACAACGTCTCTGAACTGACGGCCCACATTAACGATGATGGTTGGGAAAGTGCTTTTGTCAATTGGCTCAAGGGCAGTCGCTTAAATGCGAAAGACGGGATTTTCGTCTTCTCCGTCGGGGGTGGCAATGCTGAGAAAAATGTCAGCGTCAACATCGTTTCTTCGCTGCAATACGCCAAAGAAGTTGGGGCCAAAGTGTTTGGTGTTGTCGGTCGGGATGGCGGGTACACGGGCCAAGTTGCCGATGCCTGTGTGATTATTCCCCCCCTGCGTAGCGAAACCGTAACGCCGCAAACTGAGGCATTCCAGGCGGTAGTCTGGCATTTGGTGGTTTCTCATCCCAAATTACAGAAATATGAGATGAAGTGGGAATCAGTTAAGTAAGTCTTGCTCGTACTGCTGGGTTGGTTGAAAAACCCGTCCTTCGGGCTACATCAAAGGACGGGCTTTTCAGCGCTCGTGGAAGATGCCTCCGCAGTTTGCCTGGCTCAAACCTTACGAAAGAGTTTCTTCCGTAGGGTACGCGACATCCCTTGAAGGCTAGAGAGATAAGCTACCTTTTGCTCTAATTCACTCACTTGTTGCTTAGAATCGTCCAGCGATCGCTTCAATTCCTCCACTCGCTGTTGCAAGCGCTCCGTTTTCTTCTCAAAGCGGATCGCGTTGCGCTCAGATTCCTCTGCTTTGCGTTCTAGTTCCCCTGCTTTACGTTCTAGCGTTTCATTCAGCGCCAATCGTTCTTCTGCCACTTGACTCAGCTGATCAATTAATCGCAGCCGTTCCTCTGCAACGTGGTTGAGTTCCTCAATCAGCCGCGATCGCTCTTCTGCCACTTGATTCAAGTGTTCAATGCTGCTCAGCCGCTCTTCAGCCGAAGCCTTAAACACCTTAGCTTGTTCAACAGCTTGATTGACATTGCGCCGCAAACTAAAGACTTGACGCAGTTCGGCTTGGGCTTGCGTCAGGTCTTGCTGAGTTTGACGGAGTTGCGATCGCAGTGTTTCTACGTCATCTGAATCAGATGCAGCTGAAGCGGAGGATGTCATATGAGGTTCTAACAGAGCATGGATCGGTGGTTGATCTGGCATCGGGCCAGAAACGGCTAGGGTAAGGGGCGTAGATAAAATATTCCACAGCTGAGGATTCATCCCCTGAGGCTTTCTAGAGAAAATATACTGAGACTCCAGAGCAATCTGACAAAACTGTTGAGCAAAGCGGGTCGCCTTTTCGGAACACTGCTGTTTAGCCCGCGCTTCGCTGGCTGGGTCTACTCCGGCCGCCAAGCTAGACAGAGCTTCAGCCAGTGCCGTCGATAGGGCCTGTGCATCTCCCTGAGAGAAATAGATAGCACGATCGGGATTTTGTTCTAGATGAACTGGAAAATCGGAGAGTACGATCGGCTTACCGAGTGCCTGGGCCTCTTCCACAATCGTGCTCCAGCCTTCGTAGTTCGAAGGTTGAACAATAGCGAGGCTTTGGCGCATCAACTGGATCTGATCCGATCTGGGAATTGCACCCAAAATATACACGAGATCAGACAAACCCAAGTCGCGAATTTGTTGTTCCAATTGTTGAAAATAGCCGATGTTACGGTAGTCGGAAGTATCGCCCGTACAAACTACCGCAACCGCCTGTCCCGAATGACGCAACTGAGCTACCGCATCAAATAAAACAGCATGTCCCTTATGCTGCCAAAATTGGTTATTGCAAATGAAAAAGCGATCGGGCAGCTGATACTTTTCCACCGTCTCAACCGGGTCTGGCTCATACCACTGCGGCTCCGGCAGCGTATGAAAAGACAAAATGCGCCGAATGGTTTTTGAGTCTGGATACAGCGTTTGGAATTTCTGCGCCGTATGTTGACTGCTCAACACCAAGAGGGGCGATCGCACCGCAATTTCGGAAAATAGAGCATTGCGTTCATCAATATCTTCCTGCAAAAACAGCTGGGGAAGATCGACATGCTGAAAATCAGGAATCCAGCAGGCGTGAGGATAGGAAGAAGCCGTCGCATCGATCGCCTGCAGGCAGGGATATAGGAAATCAATGTGCTCAAATAATTGAGCATAAGTTTGACAAGTTGTGCTGCTAAAACTCGCCTCGGCTTCTGTTTCCCAAACGTTGGGTTGGGTCAAACAAATGAATTGATCAACCAAAGCGTCAATAGATTGGAACAGTTCTAGATATTGGCGAGTCCTAGAGGTACAAACAAGAGCAAGTTTAGGCTGTTCGGGTAGCGTGGCGATCGCCCTGACCAAGTTCTCAATATAGGAGATACCGCCGAACCAACTGCCCGCTTCACTAATCCAGATGCCAATTCGCAATGCAGAAATCATGAATCGCCCTTTTCAGATGTAAACCATGACCAATACTTTTGTAGACCTTCTACTAAAGTAACGCTTGGCATGAAGCCTAAATGTTGCAGTTTAGTAATATCTGCTTCAACGTTCACCGGATCGCCCGGGCGAATTCGCTGATTAAACTGGTAAATTTTTTGATGATTGGAGAGATGACTCAGAAGCTGAACCAGTTTCGATATGGAGGTTTGCTGTCCCGACCCCACATTGTAGACTCCCGTGACTCCGGCACAGATAACGCATTCAATCGCCGCCGCAACATCCGCAGCATGAATAAAATCGCGGCTTTCTTGCCCAGTGCCATGCAGCTCGATTCTCACGACAGTCGGATCAAAAAGCTTTTGGCAGAGATCATAAATCACCTGTCGTTTGAGCCGCTCACCATAAGCAGAAAAAACCCTCAAAATTGCCGTCCGCAGTCCATAGAGCTTGGAATATTCTTCAATTAAGATTTCGCAGATTTGTTTATGATAGCCATAGGGGGAAACCGGAGCAATAGCCGTCGATTCCGAAATCGGCAGCTGCTGAGAATTACCATACAGTGCCGCACTGGAGAGAAAAATCAACTGGCAATTAGGGGCATATTGCCTGAGTGTTTCTAACATAAATGCACAGGCATCTACGGAGTGTTGAAAATCGGTATAAGGCGCTTGAAACGAATGGGGAACTGACGCCGTGCCCGCACAGTAAATCAACACATCTGGCGCAAATTCTGTCAAAATCGGAGCGATCGCCCCATCGGGCAAACTGATTGACGAGAAGAAATCCAAAGCGCCATAGAGTTCTGGCACAGTTTGCTTGGGGGCACGTCCCACTGCAGCAACGGTATAGCCCCTCTGGGAAAAATGCTGGCAAATGTGCGAGCCTAGAAATCCGCCTGCACCGCACACCAGGATTCGAGCTTGAGTCATTCTGTTGTCCTAAGGGCAAAGCCAATGCCATAGCCCGTTTCAGTAAATTCAAAAGAGGACATGTAGGGAAATTGGGCGATCGCTTTCTGCCACACATCAAGCAGGTAAAGATGTTCGGGATGGGCAATGTCATCAAACACCAGCACCCCTCCCACCGCCAGCCGAGGAATAACATTACAGAGATCGTCTAATGCTCCTGCTTCTGAATGATCCCCATCTACGGTAATCAGATCTAGCCGTAACTCAGGGTGTTCGGCAAAAAACTGCGGCACGGTTTGATGGCTATCCCCATCCACAAACACGATTTGCCCTTGGTGCCCCTGCTTCTTGAGTTCGGCGGTAACAAACGCTGGTCCTGGATTTTCCATGCCTGCATAGTTTGGCATCCATAGATCAAAGGCAAACACATTCACAGACGGGCAGCCTCGCGCGACGACACAAGCGCTGCGTCCTCGCCGCACACCAATTTCTAAATAATTTTTCGGCTGGATCGTTTTAGAAGCCGCCAACAGGACATTCACAATATCCAGGTAATACCAATGCGGCCCAAACCGCTGGATACAGTCGCGATAGTATCCATCCACGTAGGCAACATATTCATCGGTAGCCAAAGATCCATGAAACGACAGCAACTCCTGCCAGAGTTCTGGTGAAGTGGCAATATTTTTCAAGGTCGTTAGGTTAAGCGCAACAGACCCATAGAACTGAGTCTCGGGTTCAAAGCGATCGGCACCTGCTGTCTTAAAACTTTCAAGTGCTGTTAACAACCGCTGCGCTTGAAGATGTTCAGGTTGCTGGGCAATTAAGGACTCCAAGCAAGCGATCGCCTCTGATGTGCGATCGAGTCTGGCGAGAGCAATAGACTTGGCATACTGTCCAAGAGCAGGCAAACCTTCACGAGTTTGGAGCTGATTGAGTTGCTCAAGGGCTTCGCTGGTTTGTCCAGCATTGAGATGAAAGATTGAACGCTCTAAATCCGGATTCATGCCACTATTAGTCTGATCAAAAGGGGGCTGATCAGAAGACTGTACCTCAGTCTTCCGCATGAAAAAAGAAAATAAATCGTAGGCTTCTAACCGTGACCTTGCTTGAAATTCATCAAAGATAAAATTGGGATCGACCGGATTAGGATAGGTGTTAATAACTGAATTTCCAGGATATAAAATTCTCTCGATTTGCAACCTTGTTCTCTTAAACGCATTGAGATATTCTTCTAAATAGTAACAACCTTCATCCTGAGTAATGGGATGAAAAGGGTGAGTGTCAAAGAAAAATTTGCGCTGATCTTCGTTCCAGATCACCACATCTCGCAAGCAGCATAAAATACCGTTGGGTTTAAGAACTCGCTTAATTTCCAATAAAAACCCATCCAGATCTTTGATGTGATGTAAAGCTTCACGAATCCAGACCACATCAAAAACTTCATCCGGAAAATCCAGGTTTTCCCCTGTCGAATGAATCAAGTTGAAATTACTATTGTCAAGATTCTGAATTTTTCTGGCGGCGTTCAGCCCAGCAATTTCTCCTAGGGATGAATCCACGCCTGTTACCGCATACCCCATACGGTTCAATGCATAGGAGGCAATGCCATTACCACATCCAAAATCAAGCACATGAACGCCAATCTCAGGTTTTTTGCCCAATTCAGATAAAATCGCTACAACTTCTTGAAATTCCTCACTCTGATGATAGCGACGTGCATTTTCTACAAAATTAGGGGTTTTGTAGCAAAGATAAACTAAATCATGCAGTTCCGAAGTATCCCATCCCCACTGATAAGCAATATCATAAGGGTCTTGAGTCATATTGGTCGTATTGGGATACTCAAGCATATCTATTAGTCTCAAGTGGTCTCAAGTTGCTGTAAACATGTTAATCAAGGCAAGTATAGAGTTTTTAAGACTCAATTGTTTTAATAACTTTTGCGGGATTTCCAGCCACTATAGTGCTCGGCGGCACATCTTTAGTCACAACACTTCCAGCGGCAATTACAGAAGACTTCCCAATATGAACACCTCTCAAAATGATTACACTGCGTTGCTATTACTAAATTGGAGCTGAGCACAGTCCATGTCTGAAGACAAAGTAACTTCTTAAAAATGAGTTAACCGTTGGTTCAGCACTGCACTATTTCGCCTGATGTTTAGCTCAGTTTCTGCTAGCTGCACTAACTGTTCTTGCAGCTTCCCTGCCTTGCGCTTAAATTCTACCTTGCGCTCTAGGGCAGCCCGCGCCAAATCTTCCCGGTTTTTCTGCAATGCTAGCCGCGCCACTCGATCCCAGGTCAGCATATCATCTTGTGCTTGACTATACTGTGCCTGTAGCTGAGCTTGGGCGATCGCCACATTGCCCAACGCCTGCCCCATCAATTCGATCGCCGTGATCGGATCGCCTTCCTGAGCCGCCTCTTCAATTAACATGCGGTTTCCCAAACTGCCAATTTTACGGGTGTCTAGCCCATAGTTTAGCAGCTGCTGGCTCGTGTTCCTGCCGGTCTTACACCAGTTGGCAAAATGCTCGCAATTGTTGGTCAACAGGTTATATTGTCGCTCTCCCAAGCGGCTTTCGGCACGCTCGACCACAATATCTGGGATGAAGGACACCGGAACATTTTGGGTATAGATAGGATTGCCGTTGGCAAAGGTTTTCAGGCTGGTACGGTTGACCATCGGTTCACTTCCACCTTTGTAGTAATGGATGACGGTGCCATCGCCACAGTCAATGCCGTGATGTTCGTAGATGCTATCCATTCCCGCTAGGGGACGCATCACATAGATTTGATCGCCTCGTGCCATGACTAAATTTGCCGTAAGAGGACAGAATTTATGATCGCAAAAAATTTTGCTAATCGCTGGAGGAAAACCGACAAAAAAAGGTAGGCGAACCGCCTACCTAACTCAAGGAGCTTTCAATCAAGGAGATGCCACCATCCTGGCGTAGTGCCAGAACAATAGGATAGAAGTCTGTCTGGTCCTGGGATAGGCTAGCCTAAAGAGAATTTTTCAGCCGCCCCGTAGTTTACATTCCAGCCAAGGTCGCGCAGTGAGGCGATCGTGATTTCACTCAACGGCATCTGACTACCAATACTTTCAGCATAGGGCGTCATCAGCTCATCCTGAAGCTTATTCTCATCCCAGTGACCATAGGAACCTGCCTCAAGGGGAATTGCAGTAGGCTGTAGCGTTCCTGTTACCTCCCCATAGGCACGACCCGCATAGCTATCTGCTTTGTAGGTGTTGGTTGAGCGATCGATCAAGCTATTGCCGTTTTTCTCCCAGATCGTGCCTAGTCCCAGCACATGACCTAGTTCATGGGTAACAATTTCCTTGAGATATTCAGGATTGTTGTTGTAGGTGTTGCCATAGCTAGTATTAATTCGAATGGTGCCAGTCGTTGGCAGCCATTTGCCATTGGCAGCCGTTTGCCCACCCGTATTAGTAGCGGCAGCCAGCCAATCTTGAGAACTGTTAATCCCCACCACATCAATGTTTAGCGTATGTGCGCCATTGAAGCTGCTGTAGGGGATGACATTTTCCCAGACGCTCGCTGCTGCTTTGAGGGCAGTTTGGGCTGCCGAACTAACGCTATTTAGCCCATCTTTGTAGTTGAACTGGATGGAGAATTTGCGATCGTCACTGCCCTGCGCCTTGAAGTTGGTGTTTAGCGTGTAGTCCTTCATGGAGCTACCGTAGCCC
>DATNOY010000721.1:0-17109 GCA_036703495.1 Coleofasciculaceae cyanobacterium | reverse complement strand
CAAAGACTGAAAAATTTGGTCTCTGGCAGCATTGGCTCGTCGGCTATTCATGAAGGCCAACCAACCTGGAGCAGCGATCGCTGCCAGCACGCCAACAATTACGATGACAATGATTAACTCAACTAAGGTGTATCCACCTTTGGAGTGCCTCAGAGGTAATTTGTGCATTTTGTTTTCATAGCTCCACTGGGCAAGTAATCGTCAGAAACGCCGGAAAATCTTAGCAGAATGCTAGGGGTAATGTTCTAGGTCCGTTATTAAGTTCTTTAAGAGATACACGGAACGCATCTTTCAAAAAACTGAATAGCTATGAAACACTACCGCAGCCAGATCGAATAACTTCTAGTCAGAAGGTCTTTTTGTAAGTACTCCTCGGCTCAGAACCCTGGTTTCCAGAGATGGAAGAAAAGCATCCCCAATAATTCCAGGTCTGCCATTGGCATTGCCTCGCACAGATAGAATCACATCCTGATTTACGCCTGTGTCCACCTGCTGCTGTTGTCCAGGTACAGGATTTTGTAAGGGCGGGCGAACACTAATGCAGGCAAAAAAGCTACGAATTCCACTAAATCCTGGTGTACTGTTGAGGAGTCCATCCGTAGGAGACTGGGAGTAAGTTCCTGTTCCGGGACAGGTTGCAGCCGTCCGAGCTCCGAAATCTACGAAATCAACTAGAGTTACCGGATTAACGACTGGGGCAGTGCCGGGTCGCCCAGTAGGACGCCCACTCAAAACGGCAACATTCTGGAGGTTTGCTACTGTAGCAGTATTAGGATCGGTTCCAAAAGGCCAGGTTGCAAAGTTACCAAATGCTCCAGGATTAACATAGCCCTGATTGAGTGTTCCCTGACTATTAAACTCAGTCAAAGCGTAGCGAGTAATTCTGGCATTGGCTGTTGACCAAATATTGTTAGTATTTGCTTTGCTCAAAGAATAGACGACTAGGGCATAGGAATTGCCTGCCAGACAAGCAATTCCCTGATACTGCCGAGGATCGGAACTATAACACTTAGCTCTATCGCTACCTGCAGGAACATTATTAGGGAACGGCTCCTGCTTCCAAAAGGCAATCACCGGAACGCTATTGTTGCTAAGGGAAGGAGGAAGGTATGCCGTCAAAGGACTACAGCCTGCTCCCCCCAAGCCTGCACATGCCAGGTTGTCGCCCGTGTAAACATAAACCGCCTCTCTCAGTTCGGTACTGATGTAGTCCATGGCCATCTGCATCTCTCGCTGAGTTTCCGAGCGAGAAGATTCGCGTTGATCGGTTCCCATCAACTCCACGACAATGTACATCAAGCCAGCAATGATGCCACTGGCAATTCCCACGACCACCAGTAGCTCCAACAGGGTGAAGCCTTTCTCTTTAGATGAACGGGCAGGAAGCAGCGATCGCTTCAGTCGAGATTTAAATTGAGTTAGAAAATCGTGCTTAGCCATAACATCCAGCTCAGCCTGGGTGAAGATTAAAGATAAATAGCGAGATTAGGATGAGAATTAGGGTCGAGCTGGGCAGCTACCCGGCAATGCCCCTGAAGGTTGATAATCGCAAAGGCTAGAACTTTGATCACTCCAAGAGAAGGGCGTATAGATCACGGCGAGAGGCTGTTTGCGCTGCCCCCCTTCGCCGTTAGTCAATTTTAGGGAAGCAGGATCGGTTTGCAAATTTCCCCAAGAATTTCCTGCCTGGTTGCCGTCTGCCATGATTGCATAAACGCGGACACCGAGCTGGAAGTTTGACGGTTTGGACTGGTTGGAAAGCTGATCAGCTGGGGTGTTTGTTCGGAAGACCTGCATAAAGAAATCTGCCTGACAATCTCCGTCTACATCCACCTTTAGTGCTTTATCAGCGTCGATCGGCTGGTCATCATATCGAACGATACCGCCCGTACAACCACCGTTAGGAGTTTTAACAATGGTGTTGCTAAAGAAACTTCTTGGGGGAGGATAGGCTTGCAAGTCTGTGTTAGTGATCGGTTTAGGTAAATTGGCAATTGTATGGTTACCCCGGGCCACCATCACCCGGATGCGATCTACCTCTCCTTGGGCAATTTGAAGAGCCTGTTCGGCCCGCCGACTTTGGGCCCGGGTGGCCACTGCAATAAAAATGGGTGGGGTAATCAATGAAACCGTTAAGCCAATCACCAGAATGGCGATGAGGCATTCGATCAATGTGACTCCGGCTGGATCACCCTGAGCACTGGGTGGGTGGCAGCGATCGCCACCCTGCGTTTTAGCGATCGTTTGCCCCAGATTGTGCAGCCATTGCTGAAACCGAGCAGTAGAAACGGACATGGGCAAATGCCTCCTCAATTGACAACACAGCGAGTGGGTTGCTCGGCGCAGAGCTTCAGATTAGCAATGTAAGGATCATCCGAAGCTGGCTCTCTGTAGAACTCGCTACGAATTGCTTCAGCAAACTTAAAGCGTTGAGCGACTGGACCTGCCTTCGTGTATTGCAGTCCTACGTCATAACCCCAAAGGCGAGTCGGAGGTGTGTAATATTGAATCGCCTCTACGCTGGGATCGCCATCAGGAGTAGTTGAAACTTCAAACCGATCCTGATCAAAGGGAGCCGTGGCATAGGTACTGAAATTGAGTTGCAGGAAAGCACCAGACATATATAGCTTTCTGTTGCCCCAATCTTCTATAAACCGAGGGAAGTTGTGCAACCCACCATACGATTGATTAGCTCGTGAGGGCACCAGTCCGCTGATCATGATCATGTTCATTTGAATGCCATCAGGTGTAGCAATCTTCGGTTTTTCGTTGTTAGGGTTAGTAGAGTTGATCAAATAGTAGCCCCCGCTGTAATCATCCTCGTTCTGTAACCGAGGGTTGCCGGCATGGAAGACGATGGGAGACTCACCTTCTGCTGGATTAGGCGCGGTAGCCGCAGGAGTTGGCAGGGAATTGGGGTAGTAATCAGCAACATTAGAGCGCATCCACTTGATCCCCTTATTGCTGGCAACCGTTGTGCTACTAGGACGATTTTGGTTGAGGTAGGAGGTGAGGTTGGTCCCAACACAGCCATATCGACCACTAGCCTGGTTAGTAGGCAAATAGCTGCTGGTCAGTCCAGCACTATAGATACCATCCTCGACACTGCCATCACAGAAGGCCGTAGAGAGTAGCGTCACGGCATCAGCCAGCACCTCGCTCGGACGCCATTGGTCAGTGGCCGCCTGGGCAAATTTGAGATCTAAAGTCGTCCGATTGTAAAAGTTGGTAAAGTCGTCTCTCAACCGATCGCCTGGCGTCACAAACTCCTCTAGATCGTCAGTACGAGCCGTTGACGCAACCCCAGGTGCCCGATGGAGATTGAAGTTACCCATCACATAAGCCGGGTTGTGGCTGATGAAAGACAAACCGCGACCTTCATCACCCGTTCTGCCTAAAGAAGCACCGTTGCGGAGACGGAAACCATGCGGACGGCGATCGGGATCGGCATAGTAGTCCACCGGCTTGGGCGTAATCTTCCGTTCGCTAATAGGTGGATCGGTTGAGGCTGAAGCGCCCAACGTCGTTTTCATCTGGCAGTTAGCATTGGTTCGCAGCGTCAAATCGTTCTTACAAGTAGTCCAGGTTGCCGCAGACACGTTGGGGCGAACAATATGAGCTTCAGACACGCCATCTTCTCGGTAGGCATAGACGAGTCCACTATTAGGCAGCCAGAAGTCACCCCAAGTGGCGCTGGTTCGCATCAAGTCTAGGTCTAGATCTAGCGCCCGGACGGACATCAGCTCTCGACCGTTGAAGAACGCAGAATCCTTGAAGGGAATTCGATAGAGGGCACCCTGTTTAGGAATCCGGTTGGCAGGCGTTGTGTCATTGGGTTGAGAGCAAGGCGTGTTGTTGGTGCAGACCTTGATATAGGTGAGCTGGTTGCTATTGGGTGTAGTAGACGAACCCGCTGCAACCGCAGGCAGCGTCCAAGATTTAGCTGCACTGCCCAAAGTTGTACCTGGAACACCCAGAGGAACACTAGCAACCGCTTCTGGGCGGACAACGCGGTAAACTACCGCACTCCCCCCATTGACGCTGGGACTAGGAATATAGCCATCAAAAGAGTCGGATGCATCGCGCACTACTTCCGCCCCAACGCCATTAGGAAGTAGATCGCGATGATTGATAAAGCCGCCAGCATAGCCTGCATCCACAGTGGTAGGTATCGGTGCCCCTGCAGCAGTCCCCGCAGGAAACAGAGAGTAGAGGATAGGGAAGCGAGGACGAGAGGAACAAAGCGAGAATAACGGCTCCGAATTGGCTCGTTTCAGCTCTTTCTCATCTGCGCCGTTAGCACTTGGCGCAGTAGTACCGTCCACCAACCCTCTCCAAGCTGCACACTTACCCAGTGGTGCTACGGCTTGATATCCTCCTTTAAACCCGAAGGTGCGATCGCGAGCCACCTGCTCTTTGCTGATGATCAGTTGAGCTAGATAAATTTGCTTGTTGAACAAGTCGCGATCGGCAACAGGAGAAGCATCTCGCCAGCGTTCTAGCAGACGGACAAAGGTTTCTGGATCATTGGACTTACCTTCGTCAAATGCCATTCTGTCTAAGGTATCTGCACTCAACGTTGTGGCAGGTGGAGCCACAATGCGAATTGCGTCAGGCGGTCGCTGAGCAGCCGGAATAGCTGTATCGTTGCGTCTGAGCAGTAACCGAAGTTTTCCTCTTAAACCAACAGCAAAGTTTGGATCGCTAGGGTTCGTAATATTGGCGTAACCTAGCAGATTAGGATCTGCAGTGGGATTTGCCGCTCCTGGTTCCAAAGAATTGAGATCAAATTTTTCCAGGTAGTCTACGTTGTAACCCAGCATGCCAATCAGACAGCCTGCTGTGTGTAGCGTCGTCTTGTCTGCAGGGCTAAGGCTAGAACCTCCGGAGACAGAATTGTCGTACGCTGTGCCGGTGTCCATCTGCCGGATCACCTGTCGCAGCATGGAGAAATCACCCCACATAGCCATCAGTGGATAGGGATGGACATCCCCTTGACCCACTGGCCGTTGAGAAGGTGGAAAGGACGGAGCCCCCCCCGCCGGATCGCCAGCAAATTGAGCCAGGTTGCGCAGGGCATTCATCCAAGGGTTGTTGGTGCTGGTATCGGTAAAAGCAGCAAGCGGGGGTACGCTAAATTCCCAGCCATTCGTACCCCGACCTCGGAAGAAATCGCTGACGACAAGCGATCGGTTGCCAGCTGCCAAGTAACCCTCTCTGAGTGGGTCAAGCGGTGGCAAGAAAGCATTGGCTGGCAATCCATAGGCGAGATTCTCAAAAGTGGCACTCTTATCTAGCGTTCCAGCAGTGCCTGGATGAATGGTAGTAGCTAGGCAGGCAGCGGGGTAATCTACCCCGTTGGGAGACTTGGCATGATAAACAGCCGTTGCCTGCACCGCAGACAAATTGTCTATCAAACTATTCCGCTGCCGTGACTCATTACAGCGAGTCCCACTGGGGCAGCCATTCCAAGGCTTGAGCTGCTCATTGGCCAGATCAATATTTCCAGAGGGGGCAGGGCCGCCCCAACCGGCCGGATCCCCCAACTCTAGCCGCTGACCCACAATTAACCGCAGTCCTTCTCGACGGGCGCGACGCTCCCAGTATCCATCCAAGCCCACATCCGTACTTTCTGCACCGGGAGGCGGTTCATTTCCGGTTAGTTCAGGTTTGCCACTAATGGGATCGCCAATGCTGACGTTGGTTGGCAGTTTCTCCCGGAGTCGCCCAAAGCGAGGATAAGGACCGTAGCGGTTGTCGGCCCGAAAGGTATCGTCTACGTAGGGAGTATCTTCTTTGGCATAGACCATGCGCTTCGCGAGCGGATTAGCAGCCTCTGTCCAGTTGGCAGCTTTATCTACCTGAGGGTTAGGAACATTGCGCCCCACAGAAACCCCATCGGTTTGCAAACGCACCGGATCTAGGGCATAATCGGCCGGCCTCCGGCTGTTTGTCGGCGTGATGGAATCGTTAGAAGAGTCCATCGGCTGATTTTGGGTGGGCGTTTGCCTAAGCCCTGCAAACAGATCAAACTTAGGTTGTCCGTTGTAGTTGTTGAGCTTGAGCGAACCGGCAATAAATTGTCCCTGAAAGGGAGGTACTTCGTTGGCGGCATCTACGGAAATATCGGCCGCCGTTAGCTTAGAAGCTTCTTCGTCGTACAAACAGGAGTCCGGATCGCTAATCATATAGCCCCGGAAATTGTTGCTATCTCCCACAATGAAGCTACCCTCAGTGTGCATGGCTCCATTCCAGTTGAATGCAGGACCAGGGAAGATCTCCAGATCATTCCGGAACCAAGCTGCCCATTTGAAGCCTTGAGTCGCTTCCCGATCTTGCTGAAACTCTAGTGTGGCAACTGAGCCGTTAGTGCTATTAGGCACCACATAAGCATTTACCTGGAAGTTTTTGCGCAGCTTAGTGGTGTTGACTTCATCGGGGAACCAACCATCCGCATTAATTGGAGGCGCAACTTGCTGGTTATTTTGCAGCCCAGACCTCAATTGACAGGCGCTTGTAGCTTGAGTCGCATTACTGAGGGGAGCATTACGAATGAACGGGAAAGGACGCGCATTGGCTCGAGCGCTAATCGCTTGAGTACTGCGATCATCCCGGAGGATTGACTCACTGGGTGCCGTGAAGATGATCGAGTAGTAAGCTAGTCCATCTGTATTTTTAGTGGGATCAGGGTCAGAATCAATACGGCCATCGCCGTTCAGGTCTACAGGATATTGCCAAGCATTATCTTTAAGTCCATCCCCGTTAATATCCAGGCGCTTTTCATCAGGAAATCTATAGGGATCACTGCCACCGGGCGTGTAGGCTGGCACCCGAATGCCATTACCTAAATCCCTACCGTCATTCAGCATCATCCCCAATAGCTGGGTTTGGCTGGGGACACCGCCACCTCGGCGATCGCGATCGGGGTCAAACAAAAACTCGATCTTGGATTTGGCACGATCGATGGCGGGAGTTGCCGCATTATAGATCACCCGCTGTTGCCGTTCCCCAATGACCTGCTGCGATCGGGTAAAGGTGCGATAGCCGATCGCACCAACCGTGAGCGTAACAACCAGCAGCAAGAGAATGGTAGTCGGCAAAATGAAGCCTGCCTGAGCAGGTCGCCGAGCCAAAATTAACCAGCTGCGCAATAGCCCTCTGATTAATCCTTTGGTAAGCGTTTGAGCCATTCGGCTGATTTGCCGAAGGAGATGCTGAGTGGCTCTGATGATCTTTGGGGTTGACATAGCTGTCTTCCTGACAAGTGGGATATTCGGCAGATGGAACAGTAAAAGAGAGCGAGCTGAGGCAGGTGAACTGGAAAAAGTGGGAAGTTGGCGATCGCACAAGCGCTCAAGATTCCTGCAAACTACCTGCCCAGTATTGACCTGATATAGGGCATTGACCTGACCTAGGGCATTGACCTGGACTAGTTCACCTAAACTTCAAAAAATTCAACAACGATAACGATACTGTCTTAACAATTCAGTTCTCGAAGTTCAACGGGGAAACTACGAGCAATCGCATTACCCGTAAAATCTACGCATGTACCATCTCTATAGATTCCAGTCCTGTAGATTTTTAGCTAATGAGATTTATAATGCCCGATCTAATCGACAAAACGATCACCTTTCTGCAATCTTGATAGTCACTACAGCAGGAAGATAGACAGATTAAGAACCTGAGTCTACTCAAAAAACAGAGTTAACGCGGACAGGGTTAGTAGTTATTTATACTGAGATTTTAATAAATTTACAAAAAATTGAGGGTAGCCTACAGATAGCTACCCTCATCAGCAAGTTTGAAAATTCATCAAACGCTTGTTATTCAAGTGATTTAGTACTTATTTAAGTTAATTCCAGCTTCTTTTGCCATTGCTGCTAAACCCTTTTTCTCCAGCGTTTTGATGGCTTTTGTGGAAATGCGAAGCTTGACCCAACGGTTGCCCTGGGCCCACCAAACCCGCTTTTCTTGCAGATTCGCTTCTTGGAGTTTCTTGGTGCGACGGTGCGAGTGGGAGATGGCGAAGGCGTTATTTGCCTGCTTACCAGTTAGATCACATTTGCGAGCCATGATGTTTTTAAGAATGGATGGACACGATCGACCATTATAAAGGGATTTGTACTTAGAAGGCTAGAGGGGAAATTCACGATTGGAGCAGATAAGGCTCACGAATTAATTAAAACCGGATTTTTAATTAATTCACGTTCCGAAGTAGAAAAGGGAAGGGCAGGTTCGATACGTCATGCTATCTGGAGCTAAGACTTTGGCAAAACCCACCCTTACCGCAATGCCTAGCTCTGTGTCAGGCGAGTGAGCACCTGGTTCGATCGCTCTACAAAAGATTTCATGCCATCTGCATCAAAACCCTTTTGGGCCATCAAAGCCAGATCGTAGACATGCTGACAAATCATGGTGGCAAGTTCCGAGGAAGGCGATTGACCACCTGCCTGAATGATACTGCCTTGGCTGAGGCTGATCAGGTTTTGGATCAGTGGATGAGCCGTATTGACAAGGAGCGTATGTTCTTCAGGAAACTCCACAGATTGCTGCATGATCAGGGCATTCATCTCCCGCATCCGGCGGAGCGCTTCCGGCAGCAAGACGATCGCAGGGGGAGCTGCTTCAGCATTCTCTGACTTAAGCGCCTCTGTGCGAATAGTGAGTTTGGGCTTTTTGAGGGCCGCTTCAAACAATTCTTTAATCGACTCGCTGCGGGTCTTGTTAGTTTTAGGATCAACGATTTCGCTGTCTTTCTCTTTATCGATCAGGGTGTCATCGAGGTCGGCATCCACCCGGGAGAATTGCACTTCCGGATGCTCCCGCTCCAGGAAGCTGATGAAATGGCTATCAATAAAAGAATCCATGAACAGCACTTCTAAGCCTTGGCTCTTGTGCAGTTCGACATAAGTAGCCTGAGAAGATTCGTCTGTGCAATAGTAAACTCGATTTTCGTGGCGAGACTGATTGCGCTCCAAGTATTCCTTCAGCGTGGTGTAGGATTTGCCATCCAGACTGTTGCTTTGGGCACTGTCCGAGGCAGCCACTTCTTGCCAAACATCCCCTTCAGCAGATTGAACTTCTACAGGTGGGGCATCGGCAGAAGGAGTACTCAGCGCTGCCGTGGTTCGGAAGATGAGAATATCTTCAACTTGCTTTTTGAACTTGTCATCGTTCATGGAGCCAAACTTGACGAACGTGCCTAAGTCCTGCCAGCAGCGGATATAGTGAGAGCGATCATCTCGATACAGCTCTTTGAGGCGATCGCCCACTTTCTTGGCAATGTAGTCAGCAATTCTACGCACAGTGCGATCGTTCTGCAAGAAGCTGCGCGACACGTTGAGGGGAATATCGGAGCTATCAATCACACCTCGGAGGGGCAGCAGGAAGCGAGGAATCACCTCTTCGCAGTTATCGCTAACGAACACCTGATTGCAGAACAGCTTAATTTGTCCCTTGGTGACATCCACATCCGGCTTCAGCTTAGGAAAATAGAGGATGCCATTAACCACAAACGGATAGTCGGTATTCAGGTGAACCCACAGCAGCGGATCTTCCTGGAACGGGTAGAGATAGCGATAGAACTCCAAATAATCTTCTTGGGTCAGGCTGCTAGGCGATTCCTTCCAGGGGGCTTTCTGCCGATTAATTTGCTCCCCATCCAGCTTGATCGGGAAGGGCATGAAATCGCAATAGGTTTTAACCAGCTGCTTGATGCGATAGGCTTCTAAATATTCCAGCTCTTCTTCTTGGAGATGCAGGGTAATCGTGGTGCCGCGATCGCTCCGTTCTGACTGGCTCAGCTCAAACTGGGTGGAACCATCACAAGACCAATGCACGGGCTGTGCGCCTTCTTGATAGGAGAGCGTATCAATTTCAACCTGGCTAGCCACCATGAAAGAAGAGTAGAAGCCTAAGCCGAAATGACCAATGATTTGTTGGTCGTTGCTGTCTTTATACTTTTGAACAAATTCTTCGGCACTAGAAAAAGCCACCTGATTGATGTACTTTTTCACTTCATCGGCCGTCATGCCAATGCCGTTATCTGTAATTGAGAGCGTTTTTTGGTCTTTGTCGATCGCAATATGAATTTCTAGTTCGCCTAATTCCCCCGCATAACCGCCAGAGCGGGACACCATTCGGAGTTTCTGGATGGCATCTACCGCATTGGAGATCAGCTCTCTGAGGAAGATTTCGTGATCAGAATATAGCCACTTCTTAATGATGGGGAAAATATTGTCAGTATGGATACTGATGTTGCCCTGTTCCAGAATGGTTGTCATGGGTCTAGTTCGTGGAAGGTTAATAGAAAGTTGTTAGCGCTCTGGGAGCCTGTCAGTAGCAATGGCTCCCCTATTCTTAAGCTTTAGAAATAGGTTAAGCGATCGCCTCTATTTTAATCAGTAGGGGTTGCCAGGTTGGGAGTTCGGATTTCACTACAGCCTGTGGCAACCGCTCAGGTCGATCACAGGTCGATCAACTGAATCAAACGCCAGGTCAGGGTTGGGGCTCAGGACGGCAGCAGCGGCAACAGCAAAGTTACAAAATAGTAGGCTAACGGCGCAATGAAGACGTAGCTATCAGTGCGATCGAGAATACCCCCATGACCTGGAATCAGTTGCCCTGAGTCTTTAACGCCCGCATCGCGTTTCATCATCGATTCCGTCAGATCTCCCAAAAGGCTGGCAATACCGATCAGCAGCCCAAGCGCCATACCGCTAAGGGGCGCTCCTGACCAACTGAGATACCAGGAACCCAGAGTTGCGACAACAACACTACCCAATACCCCAAATACTGCTCCCTCAACCGTTTTCTTTGGGCTAATGTCTGTTAAGCGAGTTTTGCCAAAAAATTTGCCGATGAGATAGGCACCAATATCCGCTGCCCAAATGCAGGCAAAAGCCAACAGAGTCAGCGTTAAACCGACCGGAAGCGCTTGCAGACTAAAGCTAGAAAAATCCGGGAAATACCCGCCTAAGGGCAAGTTGCTGACTTCCGCACTGCCCAACCCTCGCACCCTGACCCAAAAACTAGGCAAATACCCGCCATAGAAGAGTCCCAAAATGGAGGAAGAGATATCAGCGATTGTGGCTAACTTAGGCTGAAACAGGAGATAGAAGCAAATAAACGTTCCGGCCAGGGGCATAATCACATCTGCCAAACTGGGCGAAAACGTGGCTGTGATCAATAGCAGCAGGCTCATGGCGATCGTGGTCTTAGCCGCAGGGGCAATACCTGTAGCCCGCGCCAGATCAAAATATTCCTGTAAGCCTAGGTAGACAATGACTCCAAAACAGAGCGTGAAATACCATCCGCCCAGCACAATCATCCCCAAGGCAAGGATGATCGCAACAATAGCACTGGAAAAACGCGCAAAGGACATAGGGCAGCGAGGGGGCGGAGGAAGATTCTAGAGACTTTGCCGATCAGCTTAAGTGCAGATTAAGAAGCACTGTGGCATACATTAACAGAATTTAAGGCGGTTACTCCATTGCGGTTCCTTGATTAATGCAATCCTAGTGTGGATCTTAACGAATCTATCCAGTGCATCAATCCAGTTTTTCGCCGCTCAAAACAAAAGTGGGATCAAGGGCTGCGAACACTTGATGGTTTCCCCGTATTTCCAGACGGTTGACGGCTGATTGCACCACTTCAATATTGCGCACTTGTAGTTCAGAGAGCCCCTCAGAAATAGCGTAAAGGCTTTCTAGATTGGTTGCTGTTGCTACAATTCTGCCTTGAAATTGCAACCGATCCCAGACGGCTTGTAAAATCGCCTTGATCGGCCGGCCGCCACCGACATACACGCAGTCCGGCACGGATGAGATGTCTTTCAAGCAATCGGGGGCACTCCCTTCAACAATTTCGGCATTTTCAATTCCAAAGCGATCGCAGTTCCGCCGGATCAAGCTAGCAACATCTTCGTCTCGCTCGATCGCCACGATCTGCCCTTGGGGGCAAAGCAAGCCAGCTTCTACCGTGAGGGTGCCTGTGCCAGCTCCAATATCCCACAGCACAGAATCTGGCTTTAGCCGCAAATGGGAGATCAGCAGCACCCGAATTTCTCGCTTTGTTAAAGGAATACCAGGAAGCCGATCAAACAAATGATCGGGAATGCCAGGAGAAACGTACGACCAGAGGCGGGAAGGCATGGGGGAAGAAATGGAAGATCAAGAAGGATGGACGGAGCGGGCGAAATACTGCTTCCCTTCTACCCTAACCTTTAATCTTTACTCCCTATCCTTTAAGAAATCTGTCAATCTTTGACAATTTTTAGGGTGCGCAGGGTGGAGTCGGCACAGCCGGTCAGCAAACCGCCCGCAGCGAGAATTTGCTGGAGATAGGCGATCGCTTCCCAGGTCACCTTTTCACCGGGAAGCAAGACTGGAATACCGGGAGGATAGGGACAGATCAGTTCGGCACTGGAGTGGGCAATGGCGGACGCAAGCGGGACAGTCAGGGTAGCGGCGAAGAAAGCTTGGCGGGGGGTAAGGGCAGGGGGAAGTGGGGAGGGAGGAGGAGCAATCGCAGAGCAGGGGAGAGGGGAAGATGGATCTTTTTGATGGGCAGCCAGCGTTTGGAAGGCTTGAACCAGGCGATCGATATCTTCGGACGAGTTGCCATGCGTGAGGATAAAGGTGAGGTGCTGCAGTCCAGGCAGTTCGCAAGTAACCCCGAGCTGGTGATGGAAGACTGCGTCTGCTTCAAATCCAGTCCATCCTAAACCAGAAACATCCACCGTGAGCCGGGTGAGATCCAGCTGATGAAACCCTGAAGAATTAGCGTCCTCAGGGGAGAGAACCGCTAACCCGGCAATTTGGCTGAGTTCACGACGGGCGATCGCCGCCAATGCCAGCGTTTGACTGAGCAATTCTTGTCCAGCAGTGGCCATCTGCTGGCGAGCAGCATCGAGAGAGGCAAGCAACCAGTAGTTAGGGCTAGTCGATTGCACCAGCTGCAAACAGCGCGTCAGGCGATCGCCATCTATTCGCTGTCCCTGGATATGCAGCATGGCCGCTTGAGTTAGAGCCGCCAAGGTCTTATGAATAGATTGAACCGTCAGATCAGCGCCAGCTTGCAGCGCCGACATGGGCAAATCTGGATGAAAAGCGAAATGGGCCCCGTGGGCTTCATCGACTAACAATGGCATATTGTACTGATGCGCCAATTGAGCCAGGGTTGCCACATCTCCACAAACCCCGTAGTAAGTAGGCGAGACCATCAGCACAGCTTTGGCATCTGGATGTTGAGCCAAGGTCTGTTCAAGTGCAGCAGGACGGATGCCATGAGCCAGCTTCCAGACAGGATCATAGTCTGGCTCCAGCCAAACAGGCACCGCTCCAGAGAGGATCAGTCCTGCGATCGCCGACTGATGGACATTGCGCGGCAAAATCAGCTTATCGCCCGGATTACAGACTGCTAAAATTGCCGCTTCGATCCCGCAAGTAGAGCCATTTGCTAGAAACCAGGTGCGATCGGCTCCAAAGGTTGCTGCTGCTAAGATCTGGGCGGCTTGAATCACCCCTTCAGGGGCAAAAAGGTTGTCCAGTTCCGGCAGTTCCGGCAGGTCAGCCTGCAAAGCATGGGCATTCAAGACATTCCGCAGCGCTAGAGGTGCCCCTACTCCCTTTTTGTGTCCGGGAGTGTGGAAGACAGCGCGAGAAGCATGGGCAGCCGTACAGAGAGCCTCCAGAAGAGGCATAGCAGCTTGATCGATCAGATTCATGCAGCAAATCAGCTAGTTTCTTCCTCTAGCCTCTCATCAATTTTGCTGAGCTGACTAGGCAATGCCTATCTAAAATCCCGAAGTCATACAGTTCTTGAAAATTGGCAAGACGATTTAGGGTAAGGTTGGCACTCTAGCTTTGAGAAACAATCAGATGAACTCGGTCACGACTCCTGCTAAGAATTCTGCAATTCAGAATTTTGCTGTTGAGGGCAGCGCCTACACAACCGCTTTGGAAAGCTATCATGCACCCAAGCATCCTGAAAACTATCCTGATGGCAAAATCCGAATCGGCGAAATTGAGCTCAGAGATCGTCACGGATTTGTATGGCAAGTTAAAGTTCGGTGGGCAAGCACTCCAGGACATTACCTCACATTCCAGCGCAAGTCAGATGAGACTCAAGCGTTCCGAGCTACAGCCGATGGCTACGAGCCTGGAGCATACTACGCCATCACGCCGCATGAGTGGGAAATTTTTGCCATGTTGCTAGACGATCGGCACAACTATGCTCTGCGCAGTAGGGCACAGAGCAGCTTAAATCGATTGATTGAGTCTCAGTAGATCGCAAAAGATCGCAAAGTCCAAATTTTTGCAACCAAAACCCGATGCGATCTACTGAATCCTTGCAGGCTCAGTCTTGGAGGGAGCCAGCGCTGTTTATCCTAAGCGTTGTCCCCTAGCAGCCTCTGCAAAACTTGCCGCCACCAAGGCAGAAAACGGCTTTGCACCTGAGGCAGCTTCTCGCGGATGTCTTGGATATTCCATCCGGTGAGACGGGCAAGCGTTTGGGCTTGTTGCTCAAACAGGCGAGGCAGCGATCGCTGATACTGATATCCCGCTTCACAAGTGGGTTGGGTAGTAAAGGGATGGCGCAGAATGTAGCGCCCCTGGAAAAATTCGCGGTTGTTGGTTTGCTGAAACACCAAATCTTCGGGGAAGCGATCGCGGGTATACCGCACATGCAGACGAGTCAGAAAAACATTTTGAGGAGACTGCGATGTCACCCAAAAGGCTCCCGCCTGCCGCAGTTCTTCGGGTGTTAGCGGTTCAGCCGAACAGGGATCACAGCCTGCCATATCCCAGGCATATTCCATAAAGGCAACATTTTTGCCTTCCCGGTTGTAAGCCGTCGCAAACATAGATTTGTAGAAGTCGCTGAACTCGTCTTTGACATAGAGCGGAATCTCAGCATCAGAAGGCACTTTTACCGTGCGGTAGTTGGTCACTTCTGCCTGTCCTTGCGGCGACAGGATGTAGACAATCAGATCTTGAGCCGCCTGGGCATTCACCATGCCTAACCGAATCGGCAGCATAAAGCGCGGCGACTCATACATGATTTTGATGGGACGCAAAGACTGATAGCCGGAAGATTCATACTCTTGCAAGTTCACCTTGGCCACAAAGAACTTCATGCGTTGGCGAATGTAGGGTTGTAAAAGCTGCCTTGCGCCTTGCGGGATGCGATAGCCATTTTGAATCAGCCAGGTTTCCAAACCGTTGGATTCTCTGGCGCTCAAAATGACAATGTCATATTCGCCAACGGTAAATTGGGATTCAACTGTAACCCCTAAGGCGCGATCGCTGCGCCGAGCAGCTTGACCTTCACTTGCGGCTTGAGGTGCTGCTGCTGGAGCATCCCTATTCCAAATCGGTGCACAAGGATCAGGATCAAAATATTCCACCAAGCGAGGGGCACTAAAGGCATCCAATCGCTCCATAATTTTTGGATCGGCAATTTGCACCTGATCTTCTTGCAAAGCCACCGGAACCGGAACGACGATCGCAAAATCTTGCACATCGCCTTGATAATCATTAGCCATAGTCAAGATCGTGCGATTACCATGACGAGCGATGGCCACCTGCGACGC
This sequence comes from Coleofasciculaceae cyanobacterium, assembly GCA_036703495.1. Classification (GTDB taxonomy): domain Bacteria; phylum Cyanobacteriota; class Cyanobacteriia; order Elainellales; family Elainellaceae; genus Drouetiella. Next base: position 1,514 of record DATNOY010000721.1, on the reverse strand, counting down.
TTGGTTGTACAGTTTTGCATCTGCTTTGGCAACATAAAACCCACAAAATGCCCAGGCTTCGGTAGCAATCAGGAAACTTGTAAGACAAACAACAGTAGATAAGAAAAGGATACGTAGAAATTTCATAGTAAGCCATCTAGAAGAAAAGAATCAGGAAAAACTAGGAATTACAAATGTCTAAGATGTAGAATTTGCAGGCATAATCACCGGCTGATCTGCTCCAGGCAATACTTCCTCGGCAAATGAGTCAGCAGGGGGATGCCAAACAAAGCGATCGCCCACAAACAGTCGATCTAGCAAAACCGCAAGGGGAGCGAGGGCGAAAAGTGCCCAGAACGGAGCAGTAGATAGAAAAAAGAAATTTCGGAGAAAGAAAGTAAGCGCAGCAATGGCGATCGCCCAGATGATTCTTCCGAGTCGAGCATTGGGAATCGTGCGAGGATCGGTAATCATGAATAGAGCGAACATCAGCAGCGAACCGCTCATTAGGCGATGCATCCAAACGTCCCAAGTCCAGCCCAACCAGAGGTTGCGGGCGGCTTCTAGTCCGGCATAGGCGATCCAAAAAGTGGCGCTAGTCTCCCAACGTCCGACCCGACCTACCACCAAACCACCTGTGCTGAGAAACAAGAGGGCGTACCAGCCTTCTTCTCCCCACTGACCCGGAGAAACCCAGGCATTTTGAGTCAGCGTCAGAGCCACAATGATGCCAAAGTTGGCTGGATTAAACAGATGTTTATCGTGGACTTTTAATAAAAACTTGCTGAGGATAGCCGCTACACCCGCTAGAATCAGGGTGCTGAGGCGATCGGTACGCAGCAGCAAACTCAGACCTAGGGAAGTAATCAAGGCACTGGGTAAGGATTGGGGCAGCGATTTGAGAAGAGTAGGATAAACATCTAGAGCGTGCCAGCGGGAAGGAGCAACCCCAACGGCAGCAGCTTTAAAGTGAATCACAGCAGAGGCGATCGCTTGCGTTATCAGACAGGTGACAATTGCCACTACAATCATGCCCGGTTGCAGTGACCAATCGCGAGTGCCTATACCCACTAGCAGAAATAAACAGAGGAACAGAATTTGATAGATTCGGGCATCGGTGAATGGCATCTTGGCGGCGCAGCAGGAGGAATTAGCTGCCATTATGCCGAGTCTGTTTAGCGAAAATGCTGTCGTTACACTTTAAGTAACTCACCTGTAGTACATCAAACTGCTGAAAATGGGTCGATATTGCTTGAGTTAAGGGCTTTGAAAATCCCACCTGCTAGTACACTTTAGCGGAACTTGGCTTCTAAATCCCTAGTAGACCTCGGCTTAAATCCAGCAACCGTTTGGAGTGTGAGCGTCTCGCTCACGCGGGCAAGATGCCCGCACTAGGATCGCTCAATGCCATCTTGTACTAGGTGATGCCTATTGAGGCTGCGATTTTGCGCTGGGTTTGGCAGCAGATTTATTGCTGCTATGGCTCCAGAAATCTCCATAAACGACGGTTCGCTTTTTGAGAGATGCGACCATTT
>DATNOY010000720.1:0-2770 GCA_036703495.1 Coleofasciculaceae cyanobacterium | reverse complement strand
ACCCCAATTCTTGGATTTGATGATCCTGCCCCTCAGAACTTAGAACTGAAACCCACTAATATCATGCTAATTGTCACGCTAGAAGAGATAGAGCAATATCGCGCTGAATTAGCCGATGATCCAGTGGCCCTGCACGCTTTGGATATGCTGGAAGACTGTGAAGGAGATCTGGAAGATGCAGCCATTGCCCTGGCCCTCCAGGTGGGACAGGAACCCAATCAGTCCGATCGCTGGCTAGAAGGGTTATCAAAGCGCTGGCGATCGTTTTTGTGTCAGGCTGGCATTAAGGATTACCTGTTGTCGGGGTCGATCGCCAATGCCGTCAAGCTGCTTGCGGCTGAAACCACCATCCCAGCGGCGCTGGCTACTCTGGTGATCCTCTTCGCTATCAAAACCGGCGTTGAAGACTTCTGCAAACCGCTTCAAGAAAAACTTTGATGGTAGCCAATCTCTCGTCTATGACTCCATCTGCTCCACTCAATCCGCCCATTGCTGCCCATGTTTTGATTTCGGGCAGAGTGCAAGGCGTAGGTTACCGCGCTTCCACCTGGGATATGGCACAGCTGTTGAAGCTAACCGGCTGGGTGCGCAATCTGCGAGATGGACGAGTAGAGGCAGTGTTTGAGGGCGATCGCGCCCAGGTGGAAGAAATCATCCGCTGGTGTCATCAAGGCCCGCCTGCTGCTGTTGTAGAGCAAGTCTTAGTGGCCTATCAAACTTCAGAAGGGTTCCGGAGTTTTGAAGTGAAGCGATCGTAGTAACGCTGGCAACCGCATGAGTTATTCTTGCGTCTGGGAACCCTAAGACTCACTGGCTTAACTTGATCCATCGGTAAGTTAACGTCGTGAAAATTTCACTCTATTCCTTCTATCCCTGATCTTCATTCCATACCCCTTCTACCTTTGTCCTATGGAAGCGCTCTCCAAAACCCCTCCCACAACCACGCCTGCCCAAACCCGCCAAACCCGGCAACAGTTTGTTAACCCAGAAGATTACTTGTCCTATGAGTTAGGCAAAGCTGTGCGCGAACTGCCGCCGCTCTACACCAGGCTGCTGGCAGGGAGTCTAACGGCATTGGTGTTTGGGGCGATCGGCTGGGCTTATTTCAGCATTGTGGATGAAGTAGCAGTGACCCAGGGCGAACTGATTCCCTCGGCTCAGGTGCGTCCGGTACGGGCTTTGGAAGGCGGTGTGATTCGAGAAATTCGGGTGAAAGAAGGGGATCACGTCAAGAAGGGAGATGTGCTGATTGCGGAAGATCCCAAGCTGTCTCAAAGTGAGGTCGATCGCCTCCAGAAAAATGCTGAGTTGGTTCGTCAAGATATTGCCCGCCTGGAAGCTGAAAGTAAAGGATTGACCCGCTCTGGAACGGCAGTTCAAGATCAATTGCTGGCGGCTCGGCTGCGCGAGTTTGACAATAAGCAAGCAGCAGCCACAGCCGATGCCCAGCGTCAGCTATCGGCGATCGCAGAAACCAAAGTTCAGCTCACCAAGCTGCAAGAGAATCTGGTCAATGCCCAAACCACCCTGGAAAATGCTCGCAACCGCGAAGCCAGTCTGCGAGCGCTAGTGGATGGAGCAGTCCCCCGGTTTGATTATCTGCAAGCCAAAGATCAGCTGACGGAAGCCCAAGATAAGGTAGGTACTTTAAAGCAAGAAATTCTGGCGCAGCAGCAGTCCATTCAGCAGGCCCAGCAAGCCTATGAATCTGCCCAACAGTCGTCTAATCGACTGGGAGCCGAGCGCCAAACCGAAATTCTGACCCAGCTCACCCAGCGCCGTGAAAACTTGACAGATCTTCAAGGGCAGCTTGCCCAGGCGCGGCTAAAAGCCGAAGGGCAGGTTGTTACGGCTCCTATCGCTGGGACAGTTTATAACTTGGAAGCCACCCTCGGTTCGCGTACCGTCCAGCCCGGTGATGAACTGCTGTCCATCTTGCCAGAAAGCCATGATCTCCTGCTAGAAGTCAAAGTCCTAAACCGGGATATTGGCTTCATTAAGCAAGGGCAACGGGCCAAAGTCAAAGTGGCTACCTTTCCGTTTCAGGAATTTGGCACCATCAATGGTGAGGTGATTAGCATTAGCCCAAATGCCACTGCGGATAAAGAGCTGGGCTTGGTGTTCAAAGCAAAAGTCAGGCTGGATCGTAATGCGGTTAGCATCAATGGCAAGCAGGTAGAACTTACTCCTGGTATGGCGGCAACAGCAGAGATTGTCACCCGCAAGCGATCGGTCTTAACCTTCCTCTTGGAGCCAATTACGAAGCGATTTGATGAAGCCTTTTCGGCTCGTTAAGGATAACGAATTAGTTAAAACCCAAAACTTAATGGTTGAAAGCGCAGCATTGTCCCGCTTTCAACCATTAAAAGTTCCGATTCCTTAACTTCTCCTCAATTGCTGATTCTGAAAGGGAATGCTAAATTTTATTGTGCTTACCGCCTCTCTGGGATGGAGATGTGCCCCCTCAGCGTTATATCTTTGCCTTTTCTAAATCGGGTCTAAGTTTAGACTCAAGATCTCTATGACTAGCCTTCCTGAAACACCTACAAAGGTTTTAATTGTCGAAGATGATCCGATGATGCAGCTGGGTTTAGAGCAATCTTTGTCCAATGCTCCGGATATGACAGTTGTGGGTCAAGCAGACGATGGCTACCTGGCGGTTGAAGAAGCTAAAAAGCTCAAGCCAGATGTTGTAGTCATGGACATTGGGCTGCCCCGTCAGGATGGGATTGCGGCTACTCAGCAAATTAAAGCAGCTCTGCCAGAGGTT
>DATNOY010000719.1:0-4500 GCA_036703495.1 Coleofasciculaceae cyanobacterium | reverse complement strand
AATTCCGGTGGGCCATGTCGAAGCCGGACTCCGCACGGACGATATTTATAATCCGTATCCCGAAGAAGCCAACCGTCGCCTGATCTCCCAAATCACCCAACTGCACTTTGCTCCCACTGCCCTCTCAGTAGAACATTTACAGCGATCAGGCGTAGTTGGAAAAATCTACAATACTGGCAATACCGTGATTGATGCGCTGCTGTCTGTTGCAGCCCGACAGCTCGATTGTCCGATTCCAGGTCTGGACTGGAATGCCTATCGCGTTATCCTCTCCACAGTGCATCGTCGGGAAAACTGGGGAGCGCCTCTGCAAGATATTGCCCAAGGGTTCCTGAAGATTTTAGAAAAGTTTCCCGATACGGCCTTGCTGCTGCCCCTACACCGCAACCCCACCGTCAGAGAACCGTTGCAAAAGATTTTAGGCACGCATCCCAGGGTTTTTCTGACTGAGCCACTGGATTACGGTGATTTAGTCAGCGCTATGCAGCGTTGCTATTTGCTGCTGACAGATTCAGGCGGTTTGCAGGAAGAAGCCCCCAGCTTGGGTAAGCCGGTATTAGTGCTGCGAGAAACAACCGAACGCCCGGAAGCCGTTTCGGCCGGTACTGCCAAACTAGTCGGGACAGATGCGGAAAACCTCTTTCAGCAAGCAGCCGCGCTGCTCAGCAGTTCAGAGGCTTATAAAGCCATGGCCAATGTTGCCAATCCGTTTGGTGATGGACAGGCGGCCGCTCGGATTGCTGAAGCAGTCAAAGCCTATTTTGAGTAGCGCTCAGGGTGCAGGGGAGGTTTCGGTCTTGCCCGCTCTCCTTGCCCCTGGCAGACCCATTACTCATCCGGCAGCTCAGGTTTGTCCGGCTTGGGCTGATCAATCAATGCTTTCTTAGACTGCTTCAGCTGTTTCCACAAATTTCGGATTTGCCGATAAGCTTCTTCCGTAGAAACTTTGCCACCCGTTTCCAAGCTGCAAATAATCGAAACTCGCTGAGCAAATTCCTGCAGGTTGGCATTAAACGCCAGCTGTTCAGGGGTAAACTCGCCGTGATAGTGGCTCTGAGGGTAGAAAAATTCGTTTTTAATGCGGTCTTTGTCGTTGGTCACAGGGATCGCCTCGTTAAAGAAGGACTGGCTGAGCTAAAGGTAGACTTGGGCTAGACAAAAGGTTGTAGGCTGAAGGCTCTGGAGGCTATGCAGTTAAGGCACTTGACCAGCGCCTAAGGCCACTGGAATAAAAAGTTCAGAAGGCAAATTGCAGCGATTGCCCTGCTCTCTAATTCTAAATCCAGGATCTTGGTTCTCTTTTTGATCACACTGAATCCAATAAAACTGAGTGCGGTTGCAGCTAATTATCCCAATAAACCCAAAGTTTGCAATATTTCTTTAGCCAGAAAAATAGCCTCTAAGGGATCTGTGGCTCTAAAGACTTGCTCAGGCGACAAGTTTTGAAAAAAAGCCTGCGTTTTGGCATCGGCATTCACCAAAATAACGGATTTATTAGCCTTGAGTGCCAAAGCAATCTCTGAGGCGGTGCCTGCCCCCAGCCCGCACGCAAAAATTACATCACTGGTCAAAACATTGATGGCGTTGCGGGCATCTCCTAATCCTGTGAGGATAGCGATATCCACTGCAGCAGAAACCCCCTCGTGGCTAGACCCAGGCAAAATGCCAATCGTCAGTCCGTTAGCCTGTTTGGCTCCACGACTGGCGGCATCCATTACCCCCACGGCTCGGCCGCCCGTCAACAAGATCCAGCCCTGCGCGGCAATCTGTTGTCCCAAGCTATAGGCTATCTCTCGATCTGGGAGGGTAGCCCGATCGCCTGCTCCCATGACGCCCACAATAGGTTTTCTCATCTTGTTCTGCAGCCTGAGTGCGAATCGCTGGGCAAACTGAATTGTAGATTTAGCTCCCCCAAATTTCTATGCCTCTATGCGATCGCGCCTTGCCATTCGTCTCGGTGATCATCCCGGTTTACAACGGGGAAAAGGATTTGCCAGACTTGCTAGATTGTCTCCAGCGCCAGACGTACCCCGGCGAACGGGTAGAATATTTGCTGGTCGATAATGGTAGCCGCGATCGCACGGCTGAGATCCTTCACGCTGCTCAATCCAGGGCGATGTGGCCGCTGCGCTGCTTGAGCGCACCTGAGATCCAAAGCTCCTATGCCGCTCGCAACACGGGCATCCGAGCCGCTCGCCATCCAATTTTTGCCTTTACAGATGCCGATTGCCGCCCCCAACCGGATTGGCTGGCGCATCTGGTTCAGCCGTTTGCCCAACCCCACGTGGGACTGGTCGCGGGTGAAATCATGGCCTTACCCGGGCATTCTTGGCTAGAACGCTACGCCGATCGCCATGAAACGCTGTCCCAAAAGCACACGTTGGCTCATCCTTTTTGTCCCTACGGTCAGACGGCCAACCTGGCCATTCGCCGATCAGCATTGGAGCAAGTCGGGCTGTTTCGTCCTTATCTGACGACAGGTGGCGATGCCGATCTGTGCTGGCGAATTTTGCAGCAGACGACCTGGCAAATTCAGCTGGCTGCCGATGCCATTGTCCACCACCGGCATCGCTCCACTCTGGCAGAACTGCAAAGCCAATGGCGGCGCTATGGGCAATCTAACCGCTATCTGCATCAGCTGCATGGGGTCAGCCTGGCGAAAGCGCTCACCTGGCAGAATTGCCTCTATCGCTTGAGCCGCTGGCTATTGAAGGAAGTGCCTCAGGCAGCTCGCAGCGGCCGGATGCAGGCTGTGAGTCATGCGATCGTTGATACGCCCCTTGATCTGCTGTGTGGTCAGGCGCGTACCAAAGGTCAGCAACAAGCAGCTCTACCCGCAGCCGCCTGGGAAATTACCTGGCTTCCCTTAACTTGTTCAGAAGTTTCACCCGAACTTCTTGGAACCGTGCCAGAATCGATAAAGGTTACGGAATGATACTGTTAAGGGTTGCATCAGATAGGCTTTAAGGAAAATACTATAGGCATATCGCTCAGTTTGTGCTTGCCAGTCAAACTCTGACTCAACATCTAGGGTTGGTCTGTTTTGTTTGCTCCTCTCCAAGATGCCCGTGAACGTCTTTCGCCCCTCTCTCCATCGTTTAGAAACTTTCCTGCTTGCTGATCAACCTCACGGTTTGAATTCAGAGGACTCAACTCCAGGAAGTTGCCTGTCGCACTGCGATCGCCCATCTGTCGCCCCCAAAAGAATGCTCTGGCTGAAGGGAATGCTGTGCAGTTTCGCTATGGCTGCTGGATGGCTAATTCCACCTTCTGCCCAAGCAGCCGAAGAATTGTCCATTCGCCTTGGCCCGATCCAGCAAGCTGTCCCCATTGCTGACCTAGAAGATTTTGCTAAAACTGGAAAAATTTCTGCCGACCTGGGACTCTACACGCCCCTGTTGACCTCAGAAGTTCGTCAAGCGCTGAGTAGCCGCCTGCAGTTAGAACCCAATGTAGGAGACAAGCTAGTAGAAGATTTGTTGCACTCTTCAGCGGGAGAACGATTTCTCAATACGCTGCAAGTGGCCATGCCTGATACAGATGCCACAGAGCTAAAATATGCCCTATCGCGAGCGGCTCTGCGCCCCGAAGGCATTAGCTTACTGGGCATTTTGCGGGCATTTCCGTCTCGGAGTATTACCATCGATGCTACTTCAGCGATCGCCCTGGCTTCGCAAATGAACTTACCGGCTTGGCAAAGTCAGGCCCTGAGTTCGGTGCTGGATCGAGAACTCACCGTCAAAACCAAACCGCTCAAAATCCCGTTTGATCCGACGCAAACTGGCCCCTACTGGGTCTGGAAGCAGACCATGACGCTACGGGACTATGAGCGCGATCGCACGATTCCAGTTGATCTCTATTGGAGCCGTCACACCCAGGGGCCGCTTGTGGTGATTTCCCACGGGTTTGGGGCCGATCGCCGGTTTCTCGGCTATCTGGCTCACCATCTAGCCTCTTATGGACTGACCGTCGTGGCGCTAGAGCATCCGGCAAGCAATGTTACCTGGTTGACTAGCGATCGCCTGGGAGAGCCGAGCAGCAACATTTTACCGGCCAGCGAGTTTGTCGATCGCCCCAAAGATGTCAGCTTTGTGCTGGATCGGCTAAGCCGGCTGAATCGCTTTTCCGATATACTGCGCGGCAAGTTCAACACCAATCAAGTCACGATCATTGGGCACTCACTGGGAGGCTATACGGCACTGGCCTTGGCAGGCGCACCCCTCAGCCTCAAATATCTTCGTCAGTTCTGCAATGACCCGACTCCCGTGGCTTTTTCACCAGCTGATTTGCTTCAGTGCAATGCTGCAGATTTGCCCGATCATCTGGTGAAACTGCGCGATGAGCGGATTGTTCAAGCTGTTCTCTTAAATCCGGTAATCGGTCGGCTCTTTGACGAAACGAGCTTGGCACAGGTGACAATTCCTATCTTGATGCTGGCCGGAACTGAAGATGCGATTACCCCTGCCGTGAGTCAGCAGTTTCTCCCCTTCACCAAGCTTA
>DATNOY010000718.1:0-3070 GCA_036703495.1 Coleofasciculaceae cyanobacterium | reverse complement strand
TTTGCCTCGGTGCCTAGCTGTTGCAGACGGGTTCTGTAGGTGCCTGCACTGAGTTGAGCCCGAGATTGAGCTACCTGAAGCGCAGTTTGGGCACGTTCTACTTCGGTTCGAGCTTCCAATACCTCTAGCCGACTTTCTGCCTCCGTTAATGCTTGTCGTGCCGATGCTAAATGGGCTTCTGACTCTAGAAATTCTCGTCTGGGAATCGCTCCCTGCTCTGTGAGTTCTTTGTCGCGATCGTATTGCTCTTGAGCAACTCTGAGTTCCGTTCTGGCTTGGTCAATGGCAGTCTGGGCTATTTGCTGCTGTCGGTCATAGGTCTGTTGGGCTAAGCGTAAATTAGCTTGAGCCTGCTGCACGTCTCCCTGCCGCTCTGCGGAATTTTCTAAAGCTGTAACGCGCAGTTCTGCCAGTTCGCCGCTGGTAATCACGGCCAGAGGTTGTCCTGCTGCGACGGTATCTCCTGGCTCTATGAGTAACCTAACAACCGTTCCGCCAACGGGATTTGTGACCTCTACTCTGCGACTCGGAGAAGCCTCAATTTGCCCAGTGGCTTGCACCCCAAACGCTAGAGATTGACGAGCGACAGGTTCTATTTTTAATCCGATTCGCTCTGCGGTTGCATGATCAACCTCGATCGCTCCTGCGGGTTGAGTTGACTGATTTTGGTGGAACTCATCACCATGCCCGGCATGAGCCAGCACTTCAACTGAAGTTGTCAATACCAGTAGGCTAAGACACGTTCCAGCGATGCGGTCTCTTGTTAATCGATTAGAGCGTTTCAAAGTAAGATCCATCGATATTTCCGGGGTAGGGATAAGGGTGTTAAGTCCAGAACTTAACAAAAGTTGAAAATCAGTATTGCAGGTAAATATAAAATCAGGATGAAATTTTGGCACAAAATAACCCCCTGCTAGGGTTAGGCTCAGGTTATAGTGCCTTGTATTCCTAGCAGATGGGCTAAATAGAGAGTTTCCTAGTGGTGTTGTTGATCCAAGCCACGGTAGGTGAAGGCATTCAGTTGGTTGAAACTGAGGAATCGTACATTCCAAAAGTTTCCTTTCTCAATAATGACTTCTTGCGGGGCGTGACTTCTCACAAATAACCCACACTTAATTAAGCGCAAAGCGCTGTAAGAACAACTATGAATCGATTAGCAGGGAAAGTAGCGCTGATTACGGGAGTCGGATCCGGCATTGGACAAGCGGCCACTCGGCTGTTTTGTGAACAGGGGGCAACGGTATTTGGGGTCGATCGCAACCGGGAGGCAGGGCAAGCGCTGGCTGAAGAATTGCAGTCCAAACAGCGGCACTTTCACTTTTTTGCCGCAGATTTGGGTACAGAAGCTGCCTGTGCGGAGGTGGTGCGCCAGTGTCAGGCAACTTGCGGTCAGATTGATATTCTCTATAACAATGTGGGAATCTCGACTGTGGCTCCCTTCCCCCAAACTGATGCCGCTACAGTCGAGAATATTATGGCAGTCAATTTCCTGTCAGTGTTCTACTTGTGCCAGCAGGTGATTCCTAAAATGCTGCAGGGGGGGGTGATTATCAATACGGCCTCAGAATTGGCGATCGTCGCCCAGCCGTTCTACACTGCCTACTGTGCCAGCAAAGGGGCCGTGCTTTCCTTTACGCGGGCTTTGGCGTTGGAATATGCCCAATCTAATATTCGCATCAATGCCCTTTGTCCTGGCCCGATTGATACGCCGATGCTACAACAGGAGTTTGATCTGGATCCGGATCCGGCCAAAGCTCAAGCCCAAGGGGTGGCTACCATGCCGATTGGCCGATTTGGCAAACCCGAGGAAATTGCCCAAGTGGCTTTATTTTTGGCCAGTGATGCCCCACCGCTCATGCAGGGCGCTGCACTGGTAGTGGATGGGGCAAAAACTATCTTTTAGGACGAGCTTTTAGCTTTCAGCTGCCCGCGCTCTACAGCTTTGCTGTGAGCGTTGGGTAGTTCACGGCGACAGCTGCTTGATCAACGCATCATCGTACAGCGTGGTGGGATCCAGGGACTTGGGCGCACTGCCCGTCTCTGGAACGGTGATCGCTGCAAACTTGATGCTATCGATGACGTTGAGGCGATCGCTAGGATTAAACGCCACGGCCTGATTGTCCTGAATGCCAAACAGCCGGACTGTAGCCAGCAAAGCCGGCACCTCTTCTGCGGTAACGCCCAACTTTTGGGCAATCAGCGCTGCGGCTTCTTGCGGATTGCTTTTAGCAAACTGCACGCCTTTGTCTACGGCTCTGAGATAAGCCAAAACATCTGACTGACGCGACTTCAGCACAGCTGCTTGAGCGGCCAATCCATCGGCAATCAAGTTTGTATCTTTCGAGGAAAAGATGATTTGCCCTTGACCGGCCTTTGAGGCTTTGGTCAACCAGGGTTCGTAGGTGACGGCCACATCTACCTTTTGGGCGGCAAAGGCTGAAGCCGCCTCGGCTGCCGGGATGTTCAGCAGTTTGACATCCTTTTCACTTAAGCCCCCGCTTTGCAGATACTTTTTCAGCAGGACTGCCTGCAGCGGCAGTCCTTCCCAGGCAATTTGCTTCCCTCGCAATTCTTTAGGGTCGGTGATCCCCCGGGCCAAAATCCCATCGGCTCCATTGGAATAGTCAGACAGCATGATCAGCTTCAGCGAAGGTTCGCGATCGGTCATCGTGATCAAATCGGGAACCCCTGTCCAACCCAGATCCACCTTACCCGACAGGAGGGCTGTGTTGGCATCGGTCGCCACCTGAAAATAGCGGTCTTCTACGGTAATGCCTTCGGCAGTGAAAAAATCTTTGGCAACGGCAATATAGTGACCGATAAATCCGGGCCAGGGGGAAGAGGCTACAACCAGGGGCTTAGCAGACGGTGCCTGGGTCGAGGATGGCTGCGTGTTGCAAGCAATTAATAAAACTAAGGTGGCAACGGCTAGAGCTACAGATTGGAGAAGGCGGTGAATCTTGAATTTCAGCATTATGCATTTTGCCATGGCAGTCTGTGTTAAACAGCAGACTACTAAAAGTACGGAGTGTCATAATGTCTTGGAATACACTAAAGCGATCGCCCATCG
>DATNOY010000717.1:0-2804 GCA_036703495.1 Coleofasciculaceae cyanobacterium | reverse complement strand
GGCTCTAAGCACATCATGGGGGTGATGATTGAAAGCCATCTGGTTGCTGGCAAGCAGTCTATCCCCAAAGATCTATCCAAGCTTGTCTATGGGCAAAGCATCACCGATGGCTGCGTCGATTTTGCCAAAACTGCCACTATGCTGCGATCGCTCGCCAAAACAGTGACTCAGAGCTGTTTGTCGCTGAGCTGAGCTGGAACGAGGAATCGGGAAGGGGTAATGAAGAATAGAGCATTACCCACTCCCAACCTTCCCAACGCCCCTACTGCAGACTCTGCAAATACGCTTCAACCGCCTCATTGACAATATCCGTCATGGGCTTGCCATGCTCCGTAGCCACGGCTTTAAGGCGATCGTAAACTCCATCGCGGATACCGACCCGGTAGCGAGGTTTGCCGCTTTTTAGGAGAGTCCCAAGCAGTCCAGTAGCTCCTGGCTCGTAGGTAGCCGCAAACTCTCGCAGGCTTTCTAACCCCACCCGATCGCAAAAATCGCCAAAGCTTTCGCCTTTGTGACGGTTTTTCTTGAAATTGACAAACACAGGCTCCAGTGTAGTTTCCAGTTCCGCGATCGGCATTTTATCAATGTATGCCTGCGCCAACCGAGTTTGATCAGGGTCAGCCCCCAACCAGAGTTGGTAGGTATCGGGCGACTGTCCAACAAAGCCCAGCTCTGCCAGATAAGGACGGGCGCAACCATTCGGACAACCCGTCATGCGGGTAATGAAGCTTTCCTGGGGGAGTCCCACTTTATCGAGCAGTGCCCGAATCCGATCGAGAATGCCAGGCAGCACCCGTTCCGACTCAGTCACGGCTAACCCACAGGTGGGCAGAGCGGGACAGGCCATGGAGATCAGCGTGAGGGGATCAATCTGCTCGACTCGCTGCACGCCAGAGCGATCGAGAATTCCTTGAATCTCATCCTGATCAGCAGGGTCAATCTCATACAGCAGCAGATTTTGGCTAGGCGTCAGCCGCATCGGCAGCTGGAACTTCTCTTCAATCTCTCTCAGCGCCGTTTTGAGCTGAAACGTACCATCATCTTTAATCCGGCCATTCTCGATCGAAATTCCCAAAAACAGCTTGCCATCGCCCTGCTCTTGCCAGCCCAGGTAGTCGGTGTATCGAAACTCTGGTGTGGGCTTCAAGGGGTGCATGGCCTTACCCACATAGCTTTCCACCTTCTCGCGGAAGCGATCGACCCCCCAATCATGCAGCAGGTACTTCAGCCGGGCATGACGACGGTTAGCGCGATCGCCATAGTCCCGCTGAGTCGCGACAATGGCTTTAACCGCATCATAAATATCGGACTGGTCTACATAGCCAATCGGGTCGGCCAAGCGAGGAAAGGTTTCTTCTTTGTTATGCGTCCGAGCTAAGCCACCGCCTGCATAAATATTGAAGCCTTCCAGTTCACCCTGGCTATTGGTAATCACCACCAGGCTAAGATCCTGGGAAAACAAATCCACTGAGTTGTCGCCCGGCACCGTCACACAAGCCTTGAACTTGCGCGGCATGTAGTGAACGCCATAAATCGGCTCTTGCGTGCCGTGGACGATCGTGCCGTTGCCGTTGCGCTGCAAAGCCGCAATCACATCCGGGTGAGGTTCTGAGGTAATCGCCTTCTCGCCATCTAGCCAAATCTCGTAGTACGCCTCCGATTGAGGAGCCAACAAGTCAGCAATCCGATCGGCATAGTCTCTAGCTAGCACATACTCCGGGCGATCTTTGTAGGGGGCCGCCGGAGCCATGACATTGCGGTTAATGTCGCCGCAGGCCCCTAGGGTTGAACCCAAATTGCGGACAATGGCAGCAATGGCCGTTTTCAGGTTTTGCTTGGGAACCCCGTGAATTTGAAAGCCCTGGCGAGTGGTTGCTCTCAACGTATGGTTGCCGTACTCGTCAGCCAACTTGTCTAGCGTCAAATAAAGCTGAGGTGGAATGTAGCCGCCAGGACTGCGAGTTCGCAGCATAAAGCTGTAGTCTTTCTCCTGCCCTTTAACGCGGTTGTCGCGGTTGTCCTGTTGATATGAGCCATGAAACTTGAGGATTTGAATTCCATCCTCGCTGAAGTGCGTCGTGTCTTGGAGAAGCTCAGTGGCAACGGGTTCGCGTAGGGCGTTGCTGCGCTCTTTAATACCTTCAACCTTAGAAACTTTATCGGGAGTTGTGACCATCTCTTAACTAGGCAAGTAACTGGATAAATAACAGGGCAGATGAGCGGAAAATTTAGCCGAACTGGGCGAAAATATACCAAGTTAGGAAAAATTCGCGATCGATATTTCCGGTATTCCGATCGGAATTATGGTGAATTTGGTTACATATGATTCTAGCATTGCATTCTTTCACTAGAATGCCTGCCATCCGTTAGGAAAGTTTTAGGTTGCTTTGGCCCATTAGGATCTAGATACAGGACATTATGACTGAAGCAACCCCATGAGCCTGACCGCACAAATTCTCTCGCAGCTGCCTGGTACCCTGGATCGCCTCCATCGGGCTGATGCGCTCTGGCAAGCCTACCGAGAAAACACAGTAGCCCTGCCGGAAGTTGTCCAAGCATCCCCCGAACCGCTGGAGGCGGTCGCCTGGGATGTAGTGATCTGCGGGGGCACGTTGGGCATCCTCATGGGTGCCGCCCTGGCCCAGCGGGGCTGGCGGGTGGCCGTACTGGAACGCGGACCGCTCCGAGGGCGTGACCAAGAGTGGAACATCTCTCGTCGGGAACTGCAAGCATTGGTCGGGCTGGGTCTGTTGACTGCCGCAGAGCTAGAGCAGGCGATCGCCACAGAATATAACCCTGCCCGG
>DATNOY010000716.1:0-5370 GCA_036703495.1 Coleofasciculaceae cyanobacterium | reverse complement strand
TTGCATCCACTAGATTTTCGTAAATCTCACACAAACGCACACTCAGTTTTTTATTGTTGAATTCTTTTTCAACTTGCCAACGCCCTGCTTTCTCTAATTTTGACCACAACTCTGGATGATGAATCAAAGTCAAGATTCTATCTGCCAATCCGTCAACATCTCGTTCTGGCACTAAGTACCCAGAATAACCGTCTTCAATCAGTTCTGGGATACCGCTATGAAAGGTGCTGATGACGGGCATCCCCATGGCCATTGCCTCCATCAGGGCTACAGGAATTCCTTCTTGATCCCCATTACAAGCTGTAACACTCGGTGCCAGGAAAATCTGAGATTGATTTAGAATTTCAATCACTTCATTTCGCTGTTTCCAGCCCACAAGATGCACCGTATCACTAATTTTTAGTTCTGAAACTAGCTTTTCCAGCTCGGGTTTCAAGGGCCCGTCACCAATGATGGTGTATTGAATCTTAGGATAGCGGTCTTTGATTTGGGCGACTGCTCGGATGGCGTACTCAACCCCTTTTTTCTCGACCAAGCGGCAAACAGTAATGATTTGAATCACCCCATCGGCAGAGAGTTGACGGGGTGCGAAGGTAAATTTGTCGCAATCGATCCCCATATGGTGCACCTGGATTTTCTCGGGTGGGCAGCCCAGATCAATGAGTTTTTGCTTCCAGCGATCGCTGATGGGTAAAAATAAATCTCCTTGCTGAAATAATTCATCATAGGCATGATCGCCTTCTTGTTGTAGATATCCAGTCAGGTCAAACCCATGAAATACGGTACACAGCTTGCCCTGGATCAGCCCTAAATCTCGCATGATGTGACCTCTCACACCATTCGGTCCAAAGTGGCAAAAAATAATATCGTACTGCGGGTTTGGCTTCAGGAAAGGAATAATGTTGTAGAGTAATCGCAGAGAGAGGACCTGTTTACCAAACTTGCTAAAATTGAACGACTTTAGCAATGTGTTTGAATAGTTTGGCAGGTAAGTCAGCAGCAAGATTAAGCCTTTTAGAAATCTGATGAGATAATCACCGGGAATGGGAGGATGATAGTAAGTCCGTTGAAGAAGTTGATACTTTTCTATATCGAGATGGATCTTTTTGGTTGTATCCATGTCAGAGGGAGATGCATAGATATCAACTTCATGTCCTCGATCGATCAAACTTGTAATTTGATCGAGCACGAAGGTCTCTGACAACGAAGGAAACTCTCCTACCAGGAAGGCAATTTTCATGCTGTGAACCACGTTTAAGCTTTACTTCTCTTTAAGTTGTACAAATTTGGGGTTGATTAACCACAAACAGTATTGAATGAATGCCTTCACAAAGAAAACAAGGCTTTCCGGACTGATTCGCCATTGAATTACCCTCACGGCTAATTTAATGACTTCGTCATATGCATTAGCTTGCTGATAATAATATTTGGAATCCATGGAATCAAAGAAGGAAATAATGGGTTCCTTCTGATATTCTTTTAATTTCTGGTTTAAGAAATTATCGCGCAGCGTGGTGAACTCTCTAAATTTATCTGGATTCCACCCCGTTCCATGCCAGCTATTGTCACCATGATGCCGATATTTAGCCAGCGTCTTGTCTATGGCATGCACTTCTCCCAGCAGGGCGGCAGCTCTAACCACAACGTTTTCAGCAGCATTGTTTAAATAGTTTTTGCCTCGCTCAGGAATTGGCAAGACAGCCTCTAGCAACTTGCGGCTAAAGGCATCGCCCGTTGTGGGAGCCGCAGGGTATGGGAAAAAGCGATACTTCAGGGCATGTTCGTACAAGTTGGGAGGGTAGTTCCAAATTGAAGTAGGCTCAAAGCGCTCCAGAGAATTGCCGGCTTGATCTACAATTTCGAGTAGGTGATACACCATCACAAGCGGGTTGTTCTGCATCTTCTCAACCAAGACGCGCACACATTCTTCCACTTTGTCAGGACAAAATAGATCATCCGAATCTAGAAAACATACAATTTCTCCGTGGCAGATTTTAAAGCCTGCATTGAACGTCGATGCATGCCCACCATTTTCTTTGAAAAGCGGAATAACTCGTTCCCCGTAGCTGGCAATAATCTCACGCGAGTTATCCGTTGATCCATCATCAACCACAATCACTTCGATGTGTGGATAAGTTTGGTTGAGAGCGCTGTCGATCGCAAAATTGAGGAACCGACCGTAATTGTAGTTATTGATGATGATGCTAACGAGAGGTTCTGAGTTGACAGGTTCTGAGTTGACAGAGAGAGCCACAAGTTTTTCCATGCGATGATTCAGATAATTGGATAACTAGAGTGGTTGCTCCAGTGGCGATCGTCCCGTTAACAGTGCAAGGGGGACAAAGCCTTTGCGCCCTGTTCTGCCTGTTGATCAGCCGCCTGAAGAATCAGCTTGAGTAAGCTTCTGCCAGGGTCATGGTCAAATTTGCGGAATGCAGTGTCGTGGGCCAGCAATCCCATCGTTTCCCAGTTAGGCTTGGCCCGATATGCCCGCTCCAGAGCCGCACTGATTGAGTAAGCGGTAGGAGCTTCAGCCACAAAACCCGTCTTCGCTTCTTCAACCCATTCGGTGTTGCCTCCAACGTCTGTTACCACCATAGGACGGCCGCACAACATGGCTTCGACCAGCGAAAGCGGCGTGCCTTCTTTTCGCGATGGCAAAACCAAAATATCGTTCTCCGACCAAACCTGACGAATGTCTTTGACATGCCCATAGAACTTGACGCGATCGGCTATTCCATAGTGCCGGGCAAGTTTTTCTAGATAGAGGCGATCGTTTCCTTCACCATACAATCCCAGCTGCCAGTCGCGGTCTTGCCATACTGGTAAACTTAGGGCTTCCAGGAGAATATCCTGTCCTTTGCTGTCTACTTGCAGTCGGGCAACATTGGCAAACCGAACGGTATCCGAGGAAGTCCAGGGAACCAGGTCGAGGTTAGTTAGATTGACTGGGTTACGGACTATGCGCGTTCCAGGCAGAGTCATCGCCAGCTGGCGTTCGGCTGACTTGAGGTTGTGCTGGGATACAAATAGAACAGATGCAGCCCGTTTGAAGAAGTCGATCGCCTGGTCACGAACGTTGGGCTGATTGAGCACATGAATCTCTTCACTACAGTGGCAAATCACCACATAGGGAATCGCTGACTTATAGAGAAGTTTGAAGAGGTCGCTCAGGTTGACCCGTGAGGGATCGTAGGTTCCACCCAGGTTAATAAAAATGACATCTGGCTTGGTTTGGAACAGTTTACGAAACGAGAAAATGTATTTGTAGGTTAAGACGCCAATTTTTCCGGGTCTACCCAGAGGTCGGGGCAGAATTCGGGCACCTTGTTGCTGCAGCTGAGTCACTTTAGGGCGAGTGCAAGCGGGTTGAAATAAGGAAAGAATAATCTCATGACCCTCTTTCAAAGCAACGTCTGCCATTTCGGTCCACAGTTCTTCACTGCCACCCCAAGACTTGACGGTTGAAATAATTGCGATTCTCATAATTTAGAATTTAGAGCCTGAACATTTGAACAAGAAGCTATGTAGAGCCTGCATAGATGTGCCATTGCAAGAAATCAGGGTCTTGGTTGCTGATATCTAAAGGCTCGATTTTTCTAAAGGCTTGCCTATCTTCTGTGGAAACGCAGGTAGACTCAGCAGTCCATGCAAGGAACTAGCTTTCAAGCAACCGTAAGCTGCAAATGCTCGATAGATGGGCACTCTAAACAGCCATTTCCAATCCTGTTTTGTCTCGCGAATGAACCGGATATCTCTAACAACCCAGCGAGCCCAACTGCGTGCAACTTGATACAGGCTTAGCTCACGATCGTAAAGTTCGTTGAGTGCAAGGGTTTCACGGTAGGTGCGGTTACAGACTTTGTTGAGAGGTTCGTTATGAGAGTGATAGACAGTAGCTTCCGGCTCGTACACAATCTGATACCCCTGCTTCAGCATTGCCCATGCCCATTCTTGATCCTCGCATCCGGTCAACGCTTCATCAAATGGGTATTTCTCCCAACAGATCCGACGAATTGCTGAGTTTGCATTCGAGAAGACACGATCACCGAAGTTATTGGGGTCAACCTGAATCCGAGGTTCTTCTCCATAGAAGACAAGACTGTCGCGCTGTACAGGGGGCCAGGCATTAGAGTGAGGCAGTTGGCGACCATAGACCCCAGCAATCCTAGAGTCTTCAAAGTGCTTCATCAAGTTCTCTAACCAGTTTTGATCGCAAGGAAAGGCATGAGCGCTGAGGGCAATTACGACATCCCCGGTTGCTGCCTTAAACCCAAGGTTCAGAGATCGACCAAAAGTAAATTCAGATGCGGGCATCTGGATCAGGGTTACATCGCTCCACTGTCGGACAATTTCAACTGTCCCATCCGTGGAGCCAGAATCAACCACGATGATTTCATGATGTTTCCACGTCTGGTTACTGACCAGTTCCAAAGCTTTTGCGATGAATGGCGCTTCGTTTTTTGTTCGGATGAGTATACTAGCAGTTAGATTTTGCATGGCGATCGCAAGAATCAAGGGGATTGAGTTGTCATCATGTTATTGAGCGACTGATGCAGCAGGTTTTTAGTTTCTTGATCCCTCATCACATCAGCGCTCAATTTGTTTAACTCGTCTAATGTTTCATTTGTTGAAACATCCAGCTATACTAATCATCACTTTTTGGAAGTATACGAATTCACCATTTCATAAACCCGTTTATAGGCTGTTTGACTTAGTTCCATTTGCCGATGGGCAGACTCTAATATTTGAGGACGCCATTTCTCAGATGATTCCCAAGCGTTAGTAATGCTATCTACTAGCCTTTCCCGTAACTGTTGATCATTGAGAAGCACAGTTTGACAGCCAATCCCAAATTGATCCGCTAGTCCAAGAAACTTATCAACGTAGTATTCAGATTTCGCAAGACCGACAACGGGTATTCCTTGCGAAAGCGCAAAAACGCCTGCATGATAGCTGCCAGTAACAACTACACGGCAATTTCCGGCCTGCTTAATTACCTTTAGCGGAGTATCGAGTGTTTGCCCACCGTCTGAACTATCGTCATAACCCGCAAGCAGCCTCCGAATTGATGCGCTATCAGGCTCTTCAAACGAGGCAGCCTGATAGTGAGAGTGATGTGAGATCGGTACTGGAACGAGTGGGGCATCTTTCTTCTTGGCGACCTCTTGAAGAGCTGACCGAACTATACCGAACATTTCCTGATTCACACTGGAATATTGGGAAAACCGGAGATTCACACCAATCCCATTACCAAGGTTCTCACTACGATTTTTGTAAACCAGCTCAATTGCATCATCCCCTGTAGTTGTAAAATGGTTTTGATGTACACCCAGCGAGTTAAGCAGCGGAACTCCAGCTCGGCTTTCT
>DATNOY010000715.1:0-15414 GCA_036703495.1 Coleofasciculaceae cyanobacterium | reverse complement strand
CGCGCCGCTTCCACCACCTGTTCGGCCGTCACATCGGGATTGCCCAGCGTAATATTTTCTAGCACCGAGCCATTGAACAGAAAGTCTTCTTGCAAAACCACAGCAATTTGCGGGCGCAGAGAGGCCAGATCGGCACTTTTGATGTCAAACCCATCAATCAAAATCCGCCCAGACTCCGGCTGGTAAAGCCGTTGAATCAGTTTGGATAGCGTACTCTTACCAGAGCCGCTGCGTCCGACAATGCCGACAAACATACCCGGCTCTGAGTTGAAAGACACGCCCCGGAGAATCGGCTCTTGCTCTTCGTTATACCGGAAGAAGATTTGATCAAACGCCACCTGACCCCGCAAGGGTGGCAGCATCAGCCCAGTCCCCGGTTCTGCCTCAGGGGCCACATTGAGAATATCGCCAATCCGATCGACTGCCAGTAAAACTTCCTGTAAGGTTTGCCAGAGCTGAATCAGGCGCAGTAAGGGTCCAGTTACCCGTCCCGACAGCATTTGGAATGCCACCAGTTGACCGATCGTCAGCTGCTGCTTAATCACCAGCTGCGCCCCAAACCAGAGGATCAGCAGTGCCGACAGGCTGGTGAGAAAATCCCCAACATGATTGCTGACATTGGCCGTGGTAGAAGCCTTGAAGCCCGTGCGGATGAAGCGAGCATACAGTCCTTCCCAGCGATCGCGCGTCGTTTTTTCGGCCGCATGGGCCTTAACCGAATGAATCCCCGTGATGGTTTCTACCAGGAAAGACTGGCTATCGGCACTGCGATTAAACGTTTCGTTGAGCCAGTTGCGGAGAATTGGGGTGGCAATCAGCGTCAGGATAGCAAACAGCGGAATCACAGCCAGCGCCACGCCCGTCAGCGTGAAACTGTAGTAAGCCATCATCACCAGGTAGACCACCGAGAAGATGCTATCTAGCACCACCGTTAAGGCTGTACTGGTGAGGAACTGGCGAATTTCTTCTAGTTCTTGCACCCGCGCCACGGTATCTCCCACGCGGCGGGCCTCAAAGTAAGCCAGAGGCAGCCGCAGCAAATGCCGGAACAGCTGCGCCGAGAGCGCCATGTCCAGCCGGTTAGTGGTGTGGGTGAAGATGAACATCCGCAGGATGCCCAGCACGGCTTCAAAAATTGCAGTCCCCAGCAACGCCACAGCCATGACATCCAAAGTGGGCAGGCTTTCCTGCACCATCACCTTGTCAATGATCACCTGGGTGACGATCGGCGAAGTTAAACCTAAAAGCTGGAGGGTGAAGGAAGCCAGCAGAACTTCTCCCAGCAAATTGCGGAACTTCCAAACCGCTGGCAAAAACCAGGATAAGTTAAATTGTTCTTGCTTCTGAACCAATTCAGCTTGCCACAGGTGTCCATCCCAGGATTGCTCGACCAGCTGGCGTGGGATACTCTCACAAGTTTGCCCAGGGTTCAGGGGATCGGCAATCACCAGGCGATCGCCCCGTACCCCATACGCCACCACCCAATGCCCTGCCTGCTGCCACTGAAGCAGGGCTGGAAAGGTAATTTGCCGGAAATCTTGCCAGTTGCCGATCAGCAGTCGCCGCATCTGCAAGCCGACTTTCTCCCCAGCATTCACCAGATCCTTAGGGCGCTGTCCCCGCAGCTGACGCTGCACCCATTCTGGCTGTACAGGGGTTTCTAAGCGCTGGGCCAGCATCGTCAGACAGGCGGCCGCTGTATTCAGACCAGAAACATAGGGATAGCCAGAAACGGGCTGCGGCGAATTAGAAAAGTTGGGCTGATAGCGCGATCGCACCGAAGCCCAAAACTGCCGCATCTCGGCCGAAGTCACGGCTGACCAGTCTGCATTTGACCATTCCAGCAGCAGTACCTCTTTGCTAGCCGCCCGCGCTTTCCACGCATCCGATAGCTCCAGCACATCCCCAAACCAATCCCCTTCCTTCAGCCGCACGGCATCTCCTTCAGCTGGCACCAGCCGTACCGTACCCGAAACTACTAGGAAGTTGCTTCCGGGCGTCTCGGTAGACCAAATCACCTCGCCTAGCATAAAGCTGCGAGATCTTGCCTGATTTTTGATCTGGGTTTGCTGTTCTAACTTTAACCAGCTAAAAGGAGGGGCATCCCAATTAACGCGGGTCAGGGGGGCATGGGTCATGGTAGATGAATGTAATTAATCAACTTGAATTTTGATGGGGATGTTTTGCATCTTTTCAGCTAGCCACTGTTCAAACAGCTCATCCTGCAATGCCTGCTTGAGTTGCGCATCTTCTAGAGAAGCCGGCAGAAAAGCCTCAATGCGGAACAAACCCCAGCGTTCGTCTAGCCCCAAAGGGCCAACAATATCGCCTGGATTGGCCACATCTACTGCCGCTCGCAGCATATCAGGCATCGTTCCCCGACTCACCGGCCCAACCATGCCATTCATGATCCGATCATCTGTAATCGAATACTCCCTGGCCAGCTGATCAAAGCTAGATCCCTCCTGAAGCTGACTTTTTAGCTCGTCTGCAAGTTCCTTATCCTCAACAATAATTCGGGAAATGACGACGCGATCCAGAAAAACCTTGCGTTCAATAAAGTATTCGGATAGACGCGGATCGGTGACGGTATCCTTCAGACCCTTCATCCGGAAGTTCATGGCCAGCTGCGAATGAAACGCTTCATAGGTCAAGCCATTGCTAGCCAACCAGTCCTGAAACTGCTTGGGATCGGTCAATTGATTTTGCAACCGAAAGTCGATCACTGCCTGTTCCACCAAGGCCGAACTGACGGTGGAATGACTCTGCGTCTGTAGCTCTCGCTCAATCACAAATTGACGGACAATATCCCCAATAAATCCATCCAACTTACGGTTAGCTTGTAAGTACCTGAACACTTGCCCCATTGTCACGGGCTGATCATCGATCGTTAAAAAGGACTCGGATGTCATGAGTCAGCCATCATAGAGTTGCAAACTCAATTATGCCCAAACTGACTATCGGTTCATCCAAACTTCATTAAGAAGTTAGGTAAGGTTACATAGTTTTGTAGCGGCTTCATCCCAAGGCAGGCAATGGACGTCTCATTCCCGCCTCATTGCATAGTCCAAGGGGCGATCGCTTCACTGGTTTTCTCTAGCCAAAATAATCGGGGGCATTGCCAGGTTTCCACTTGATATTGCAGCCAATGCTAGGTTTTTGGTCAGCCGTCACGGGTTGGCCCGCTAGCAGCGCATCGATCGCCGCTCGTAAATCTTGACCCGTCACAGGTTTGTCATTGCCGGGACGGCTATCATCTAGCTGCCCCCGGTAGGCAAGTTTGCCCTCCCCATCAAACAAGAAAAAATCAGGGGTGCAGGCAGCCGTATAAGCTTTGGCAGTTTCCTGACTGGCGTCGTAGCAAACGGGGAAAGAAAATCCCAGCGTTTTTGCCATCTCTTTAAGGCGATCGGGCGCATCGTCTGGATAATGATCAACATCGTTGGCGCTAATCGCCACTATGCCCACCAGCTGACTGGCATAGTCTTTGCCCAGCTGAGCCAGCTGATCCTGCACATGCTTGACAAACGGGCAGTGCTGACAAATGAACATGATCAGCAGTGCTTTTTTCCCTGCAAAGGTTGCCAGCGAGATCGTCTCGCCTGACACCACATCCGGCAACTGAAAATCGGGAGCGGGAGTTGCCAATGCCAACATCGTTGACGCGGTTCTTGCCACAATCACTGCTCCTTAACGCGCTTTGTTTCTGATCCTACCGCAGGAGGTTAGCGGGCTAACGCTCAGGCAAAGGGACGATGCTTAAATTCGAGGGTTGGCTACAAAATGAGCCTGAGATTCCGCCTAAATTAGACTTGTTGCTCCTAACACTGTATTTTTCAAGAAAGGCTGAATGGCGATCGCTTGCTCCTTAGGGTACTTGCTGCTTAGGGTAATAGATTGCCTTGCGCCTCCCGCCCATCGCCTCTCACATCTCTATGCAAGGCTTCATCGTTTCGCTGATCATTTTTACAGCTGTCTTCGCCGTGTTTGGTCTAGGGCTAAACCTGCAATGGGGGTTTACCGGGTTGATTAACTTTGGGCATGTGGCCTTCATGACCCTGGGAGCCTACACCACCGTACTGCTCAGCCTCCAAGGTGTGCCGCTGCTGCTGGCAGCCCTCGTAGGGGCAGCGGTAGCCGCAGGTTTAGGATTATTGATTGGCTTTGCCACCCTGCGCCTGCGCACCGACTATTTGGCGATCGTCACCATTGGCGTCTCAGAAATGATTCGCCTGGTTGCCATTAACGAAGGGTGGCTGACTCGAGGCACGCTAGGACTCCAAGGCTTTCCGCTGCCTCTCGCCTCGCTCAATCCAGCTTGGCCGCTGCGGATTGGCATGATTCTCCTGTTCACAGCCGTGATTGCGTTGGGCTATTGGCAGCTCTGGAAGTGGCTGCGGCAAACTATCAAAAGCCTGTCACGGCAGGCCCTCGTGACCGGGTCTCTGACGGCATTGGGCTACATCAGCTCACTCGGATTTCTGCTGTTCAGCATAGGTCTAACAGCAAAACAGCTCAAGCAAACCAATGCCCTTCCACCCTGGCTGCTGGGCTTAGGGTTGCTGATTGCTTTCACGACCGTGACTGGATTTTATCTTTGGCTGTCTCGACGCATATCTGCCCGCATCCCAGAATGGACGGTGGGTTTAACCACCGTTTGTACGATGGCACTAGCCGCTTCAGGACTGTGGATCTCTGGGATTGCCGTCGATGCCATTTACCACTACGAGAGCAATCCCTCTAAGACTGGACTTATGGTGGTGTCTGTCCTAGTTTTGGAGCTACTCTACTGGGGACTAGAAAAACTAGTGCGATCGCCTTGGGGACGCATCCTCAAAGCCATCCGAGAAGATGAAGAAGTGGCCAAAGCACTGGGCAAAAATGTCTTTTGGTACAAGCTACAGTCCCTGATGTTGGGTGGAGCGATCGCCGGCATAGCAGGAGCCCTCTACTCTTGGCAGCTAACAACCGTATATCCCGATAATTTTCCACCCCTCGTCACCTTCAATGCCTGGACAATCGTCGTTCTTGGGGGAGCCGGAAGCAATGCTGGCACGCTGCTAGGCTCGGCAATTTTTTGGGCGTACTACAACGTGACTCGCTTCATCCTAGGAGATATTGTGCCCTTAGACGATGCCCGCTTAGGAGCGTTTCGCATTATGGTGATTGGACTACTGCTCATGGTCATGATGGTTTGGCGACCGCAAGGTATTTTAGGCAAAAAGGAGGAACTCACCCTTGGTCGATGAACACAAAGCCGAGACAGCTCAGGGCGAAGCCTCCCACAGCCAATTGAGTTCTTCCACCGTTCTCAGAATCCAGCCTTCTCTGCTGTCTGCCACCGATCTGTGTAAGAGCTTTGGCGGCATCCAAGCAGTAGATCATGCCTCTATCGAAGTGCCTCGTGGCAGCATTACTGGATTAATTGGTCCCAATGGCGCTGGGAAGACCACGCTGTTTAATCTCTTGTCTAATTTTATCCGTCCGGATACGGGTCAAGTCCTGTTGGACGGAGAGCCCATCCACGGCTTTCAGCCCCACCAAATTGCCCAGAAGGGGATGGTTCGTACTTTCCAGGTGGCTCGTGTCCTTTCCAGGCTATCCGTGATGGAAAACATGTTGCTGGCAGCGCAACACCAAACTGGCGAGAGTTTTTGGAATGTTTGGTTTCGCCCAGGACAGACAGAGCGAGAAGAGCGGCAACAGCGAGAGTATGCCAGTGAAATTTTAGAATCTGTAGGCTTGTCCCATATGGCGCAATCTTATGCAGGAGCCTTATCAGGAGGACAACGTAAGCTACTAGAGATTGCCAGAGCGTTGATGGTGCGCCCCAAGCTGATTCTGTTAGATGAACCGGCAGCTGGAGTGAATCCAACGTTGATCAATCAAATCTGCGATCACATCATTCGCTGGAACCAAGCAGGCATAACGTTCTTAATTATTGAACACAATATGGATGTGATCATGTCTCTGTGCGATCGCGTTTGGGTGTTGGCCGAAGGGCAGAACCTTGCCTCGGGCGCGCCTGCGGATATTCAACAAGATGCCAGAGTGCTAGAAGCCTACTTAGGCCAGTAAACCTACCGCCAAATCGCCAAACTTCCTGGTTTAAACTTTACCTCCTCCTCTCTTTTAGGCTTTTTTGATAAAAATCTGAGGATCGTTAACTCAATCAAATCCAGGATGAGGGATTGGGGTGCTGCTCCCAACCTCCCATCTCATTGAATTTGCGGTCCTTTGTGGCATCAGTGAGAGTTTAAGGGGTAATGGAGCAGCAGCAGCGGGAAATGACCGTAAGCCTACTGTTTCTACCATTAAGCTTTTGGGGCACTCTCTAATTGTGCAGCCAGCATTTGTCCAGAAAGTGTGAAGGAGGATTGTAGCCAAAACCTCAAAGCAGTGAATTGAGCAGATGTGATGGGGTTTGCAAATACCCTAGATTAGGGTTTGTTAAGGCGGTGTTATGACCTTAGGTAACTCAGCCGTTAGAATAGCAACATGGGGTTTGCATTCAAAGCCTGTAGCAGCTGTGATTTCGTGACCAACGGTTAGAACTTGTGATAGCGCGTCATACTTTCACTGCCGCAAAGCCAGTTCTACGACACAGTGCTTCACCTTTGCAGTCTTTTTAACTCCCAGTACCATCAGGGAAATTTCGCGCCTCTTTACAAGTTAGTGTGTCTCTCGGCTAACGTCGTGGCTATCCTTCACTAACTCAAGTAAAGGAACAATTTGAGTAGGCTGAACATTTCTTAAATTGATATGTTCGCAACTCAGGAATCAGTAACTTTGGGGTTGTAGTTTTAACTCGTCTAAACTCCTTAGAAACTTGCGTGGGGGCAGCTCTACGCTGTTTTTTGCTCAACAATTCTTAATTCTTGAGCCTTAATTGAGGTCGTTTGACAGGTGACTTTGAAAGTGCAGGTCGTTCTAGCAGATTGCAACAACATCTTTTGTTTGGGAAAAACGCCTCAACCAAGATGGCAAGTTTTTAATGGCAGCTGGCTCTCAGCGTCATCTGGGTCAGGGAGATAGAATAATAATGATGACAGATACGAATGTGGGTCGTACCTTACAAGACCGATATCGCCTATCCCGCCTATTGGGTCAAGGTTCAATGGGGCGCGTTTATGGTGCGGAAGATGCGGCGTTAGGCGGGGTGCCAGTTGCCATTAAATTTCTTTCTCAAGCTCTCCTGAACCACAAGATGCGCACTCGCTTTGAGCGGGAAGCCAAAACCTGTGCTCAGCTCGGACAGCGCAGCATCCATATTGTCCGGGTTACCAACTATGGCATCGACGACGAAGGCATCCCCTTCTACGTTATGGAATACCTCCATGGTGAAAGCCTGAGCGATATTATCAGCCGTCAAGCCATAGCGCTTCCCCGCTTTTTGAGTCTGTCTCGCCAAATTTGCTTAGGCTTGCAGTGCGCCCACCAAGGCATCTTAATGGAGGATAAAATTTATCCGATCGTCCATCGAGATATTAAACCCAGCAATGTCCTGGTTAGTCAGGATGAAAGTTTAGGGGAATTAGCCAAAATCTTAGACTTTGGCATTGCTAAAGTGCTGCAGGATGAGGTCAATCAAACCCAGTGCTTTATGGGAACGCTAGCCTATTCTTCTCCAGAGCAAATGGAAGGGCGTGAGCTAGATGCTCGCTCCGACATCTATAGCCTGGGTGTAATGATGTTCCAGATGCTCACGGGTAAAATGCCGCTGCATGCCGATACTCATTCGTTTGGAGGCTGGTACAAGGCTCACCATTTTTACGAACCGCAATTGCTATCTGCCGCAAATTCCAGCATCAAAATACCCAAAGCTTTAGAAAACTTGGTGATGAGTTGTCTGGCTAAAGCTGCCAGCGATCGCCCTCAAACTATCGGCGAAGTTTTGAAGGCACTAGAACCTCTAGAAGAACGCTTTGGCACGGGTCGGCAGATTGCCCGCAGAATTGGTGAATCTTTATCTCGAATTCCAGTGGTTCCGACCATTGCCAAAGCGCCTAACACACTTTCCTCAACCACTTCCTCTAATCCTTCTACGGCTTCTTCCCATGACTTGCGGCAGTCGGCGGCTTGGCCCAGCAATATGCCCATCGCAGAAATTGTTTTCCCCAAGTCGATGTCTACGAGTAGCGGCAACATCCCGACGCTGTGGGTGATGCTACCTCAACGAGAAATTGACAAACGCTTGGTTTGCACGCGCTACAATCAGTTTCTTTTCCTGGAAGCCCCTCACCCTATGGTTCTCTGGTTGACGGTTCTCTACAACCGGGAGCATGAACCTCGTTGGTTACCCTGCTTTTTAGACTTAAAAACGCCGCAAGGGCGGCAAATCGCCTGTCTGCTGGGTAAAACTGGACAGTACCGCATCTTGTTCTTTGCTCAGGAAAAGCCGAAGCACTGCGCTAATGTGCAATCTGTTACGGTGGCTGCAGCTCAGTGCAAACTTCTGCAAGATTGGGCAACCATTGGCCAAATCTCTAAAGCTTCGCCCAATCCAACGATTAGTAAAGACTATTTGCGATCGGCCCTAGATAATATCAAACCTCAAATCTTGCTCAAGCTAGACTCCATCTACAGCGAAGGGGGTAGCGCTTTAAATTAGTGCATCTAGTGCATCAAATTAGTGCATCCTAGCTATTCTCAATTACGCAAAGTCCAGCTTATTTTTTGAAGCCGTGAAACCTCCCAAAATAGCCGTAGCTTCACGAGTGAGGCTACGGCTATTTTAGGTTCTATTTAAGCGTGAAGCACCATAGAGCTGTTCTCAATTGCCTGCAGTACAGACTATTTTTTGAAAGTCTCGCGAAGCGAGACTTTCAAAAAATAGTCTGGTTTTAGGCATAAGCCTAAACTCGTAGCGCCACCATTTTTTGCACCGCTTCTACAATCTGCTGCGGCTGCACAATTGTCAGATTTTCCAGTGCGCCGTTGTAGGGGGTGGGAATATCCTGAGACGCAAGCCGCAGGACAGGCGCATCCAGTTCGTCAAACAGGCGATCGTTGATAGATGCCGTTAATTCTGCACCAATACCGCCCGATCGCATACACTCCTCAACGATGATGACGCGATGAGTTTTACGAATGGATGCGCCAATGGTTTCAAAATCAAGGGGCTTGAGAGAAATCAGGTCAATAATTTCTGGGTCATAGCCTTGCTTTTCCAATGTTTTTACGGCAGTGGTGCAGTGATGACGCATCCGCGAGTAGGTGAGGATCGTCACATCTTTGCCTGACCGCACCAGTTCCGCCTTGTCTAAAGGCAGGACATACTCTTCTTCGGGCAAATCTTCTTTGAGGTTATACAGCAGCACATGCTCAAAGAACAGTACCGGATTATCATCTCGGATGGCTGCTTTCAGCAGACCTTTGGCATTGTAGGGGGTAGAGCAAGCCACCAGCTTTAAGCCAGGAACGCCCTGAAAGTATGCCTCTAACCGCTGGGAATGTTCGGCTCCCAACTGCCGCCCAACCCCACCGGGACCCCGAATCACCATCGGAATTTTGTAATTGCCGCCAGAGGTGTAGCGCAACATGCCGGCATTATTGGCAATCTGGTTAAACGCCAGCAGCAGAAAGCCCATATTCATGCCTTCAATGATGGGACGCAACCCCGTCATTGCTGCTCCAACAGCCATGCCAGTAAAGCTATTTTCAGCGATCGGCGTATCCAGAACCCGCAAATCTCCATACTTCTTGTACAAATCTTTCGTGACTTTGTAGGAGCCTCCATAGTGCCCTACATCTTCACCCAGCACTAAAACAGCGGGATCGCGTGCCATTTCTTCGTCGATCGCTTCGCGCAAGGCGTTAAAAAGGAGGGTTTCTGCCATGTGAGGGGGTTGCCGGTAAATCTACTGAGCTGTCCAATCTAGGATCTTAACCAATTGCAGTACCAATTCATAAAAGTATTTGTACTCATTCGGAAAATTTATAACAAGTTTAAACACAGATTAAGCAGTGAAATTGATAGTGCCGCAGAGATTGAAGCGGGTAACTCTATTTTCTTAGAATCGGAGGCGTAATCTGTGCGTAATCTGTAACGAATTGGCCTTGATTGCGTCATTAGGTTAAGCGACTATAGTGAGAAATGGTGTGAGGGCATGAGATTCAACTTTCAATCGGCAGCGTTGCGATCAGTTGCTATAGGATTTGCTGCTCTAATGCTGGTACTGGGGCTGAGCAGCATTCAAGCGATCGCCAAAGTCAACCTTATTCCGTCTCCCATGGCTGCTCAGATCAATTTGGCTGAGCTCCCAGCGGATGCAGCGGATGCAGAAGAGTTGACTCCTCCTCAGCTCGCTCAGGACGTCTGGAGCAGCTTTCCATTTCCTGCCGCTCCCATCGCTAAGTCAGTGCTGCCTGCTGCATCTGCAGTTCCAGCCAGTCCTTCAAGCTACATGCCAGCTCAAGAAATTGAGCCTGCTGATCCAAGCAATTTTGGCGATCGCTATGCCAAAGATATTTACGGTAAACCTGTCCATAACGACCCAATTGTTGTGCTGCATGAGACAGTTGGAACCGCTGATAGCGCAGTCAATACCTTCCAAACACCTCATCCTGATGAAGATGATCAGGTCAGCTACCATACCCTGATCCGGCGAGATGGCACCGTAATTTATATTGTTTCTCCTGAAAAAAGGGCGTTTGGCGCAGGCAACTCAGGATTTAAGGATGCCAATGGCGTGATTGAAGCAGTCAGAACCCACCGCATCTACCCGCCTTCTGTAAATAATTTTGCCTACCATATCTCTTTGGAAAGCCCAGATGATGGGCATAACAATGCCTCTGAACACAGTGGCTATAGCAACGCCCAATATCAATCTCTGGCTTGGCTAATTGCCAAAACAAACGTCCCAGATGAGCGGATTACGACGCATCGAGCCGTCGATCGCTCGGGGAGTCGCTTTGATCCGCGCAGCTTCGACGATGGCAAACTATTTAACCTGTTGCACACCTATCTACCACCAGCTCAGGGCAGCGAGTCTAAGTAGCGGGCAAGAACCAAAAAAAGAGGGCATGGTTTTTCATGCCCTTACCCTATTCGATCGATTACGCGATCATTGACACTACGCGATCGCCGCCATTGCTGTCTCAATCGCCTGTAGCACCTCATCCACTTCAGCTGCAGTGACGATCAGGGGCGGTACAAACCGCACAACCTTCGGTCCAGCAGGTACCAGCAACACCCCTGCGGCCATCGCGGCCTTCACAACATCGCTGGACGTTAGCTCCGCTTCAGGATTCAGCACCAGACCCACAATCAAACCCCAGCCGCGCACTTCAGCGATGAGGCTAGGATATTTCTGCGCGATCGCCTTCAGCCCGGTTTGCAGCTGCTCCCCTCGTTCCTGCACATTTGCCAGGATGTTTTCTTGCTCTAGAGTTTGGCAAACGGCTAACCCAACTCCAGTGGCAAAAGGATTACCGCCAAAGGTGCTGGCATGATCGCCCGGCTGAAAAATATCGCAGAAAGATTTGCACAGCATCGCACCAATGGGGATACCGCCGCCTAACCCTTTGGCTGACGTAAAGATATCCGGTTCAATGCCCAAATTTTCGTAGCCCCAGTAGTGCCCTGTCCGACCCATGCCCACCTGCACTTCATCGAGGATCAGCAGGATACCCTTCTGATTGCAAATCTCGCGGATGCGCTGGAAGTAGGCGCGATCACCCGGACGCACCCCGCCCTCGCCTTGCAGCGCCTCCATCATGATGGCAGCCACCTGCCGCTCATTGCCGTCTAGAATGGCGATCGCTTCTTCCAGGGCGGCAATATCGTTATAGGGAACGTAGTGGAACCCTGGCATCAGCGGATCAAAGTTCTTCTGGTATTTCGGTTGTCCAGTGGCCGTAATCGTTGCCAACGTGCGCCCGTGGAAGCTGGCATGGGCTGTAATAATCACAGGATGCTCAATGCCGAGGACGGTATGGGCATACTTGCGCGCTAGTTTGATCGCGCCCTCATTCGCCTCTGCGCCAGAATTGCAGAAAAAAGCGCGATCGGCACAAGAGTGCTCTACGAGCCATTTTGCCAATGCCCCTTGCTCTTGGGTGTAGTAGAGGTTAGAGACATGATGCAGTTTTTGAATCTGCTGCGTTACGGCATTGATCACCGTGGGATGGGCATGGCCTAAGGTGCAGGTAGCAATTCCTGCCACAAAATCAAGATAGTCCCGCCCTTCTGTATCCCAAACACGACAGCCTGATCCGCGTTCCAGCGTGATGGGATAGCGACCATAGGTAGACATCACATACTGGTCAAATTCGACCGGGCTGGATGGCGCGGGCAGTGTAGCAACGGTTGGTATGGCAACTAGGGTTTCTGGACTCACTGAAACTACTCCTCGTAAATGGGGGGATGGACTTAACAGAAAAGGGGCTGTGGCAAGGTGAATAAGGGTGATTTTAAATAGTTAGAAACTTGACCTTGAGATAAAGTTTTTGGCAAACCTCAATTATGGGCTGAATAAGTTTTGTTCGGCAATAGCCTCACCCTGACACAGATTGCTTAGTAAACTCAACTGCTGGCATAAGATCTTGGGATTGAATTAGACATAGCCCTCACCAACGCTAATCTGCAAGAGGGTTACTTCTCCAATATAGAAAACATGCCTCTACGCTGAGCGGTTTTAATGTCAAGGTTTGATGGGATGAAGCGCCCAAAAGGTGTGAATTATTTAAAAGTTTGCAGGAGTCTGCCAGTGTTGCAGCCACTGCGTTAGTTCTTCCGGCAGGGCCGCACGGGTGCGCTTGTGCGTTTGGATAGCGATGTGAATGGTAGCCGCCTGGCTAACCTGCTGAGCCGTAGAACCTGAGGCAAAGATGGCGTACTGAATGGAAAATTTGCTGGGACTAAGCTGGGTAGGAGTGAGGTGAATGGCATACTGCTCCCCGCAGAACATGGGTTGCCGTAGATCAACGCTGGCATGAACAATGGGAACCGCGATCGCCCCTTTGCCAAAAAATTGCTTGAGGTCAATCCCCGTGGCAGCTAGCGAAGCCTCGTAGGCTTCATGACACATCGCCAGCACGTTGGCGAAGTACACGACTCCAGCCGCATCTGTGTCTTGAAACCGGACAGTCCGAGCATAGGTAAAAGGCATAGGTAGAAGATGAACCGAAATCGGAGGGGGCTGACAGTAAATCGCCAAACTAGATTCGCCAAACTGGGCTTACCAAACTGGGCTTACCAAACTGGGTTTACCAAACCGGGCTGCCAAACTATTATGAAGCAGATTTTTGCAGAGAAAACGCTGTAGACTAGCGGGGCAATTCCTCAAGCCATTTCCTCAGAAGGCGATCGCCCGCTCTTCTGATAGTACAATTGAACTAAACCATCCTGCTCGCGTTATGGAAGACCTGACTGCCAAACTAGGCACTGCCAAACAACGCATTGAAGAACTGCGATCGCTGTTGCAAAAAGCCAGCTATGCCTACTATGTTCTGGATGCGCCAGAGCTAGAAGATACCGTCTATGATCAGCTTTACCGCGAACTGCAAGACCTAGAAGCCCAGTATCCGCAGTTCGTTAGCTCTGATAGCCCAACTCAGCGAGTTGGTGAGCGACCGGCAACCCGGTTCACCACCATCAAACACAATCTACCGCTGTATAGCCTGGAAAATGCCTTCAATCTGGCAGAATTTGCCAACTGGCAAACCCGCTGGCAGCGGGTAGCACCGCAAGTAGAGGACTTTCAATATGTCTGTGAACTCAAAATTGACGGCAACGCTTTAGCGCTGACCTATGAAAACGGCGTGCTGATCCGGGGCGCAACGCGGGGAGATGGCATTACCGGAGAAGACATTACTCAAAACGTCCGGACGATTCGGTCGATCCCCCTGCGGCTGAATCTGGAAAATCCACCGCCGATCGTAGAAGTGCGGGGTGAAGCTTTCTTGAGTTTAGAGGTATTTGAGCAAATTAACCGCGATCGCCAGCAGGCTGGAGAAGCGTTGTTTGCCAACCCTCGCAATGCTACTGCCGGAACGCTGCGCCAACTTGACTCCAAAATTGTGGACAAGCGGCGGCTAGATTTTTTTGCCTACACGCTGCAAATTGTGGGAGATGAGCAGAAGGAAAAATGGCAAGCTACAGGCAGCGACGCAGCCCAGCTGGGGCTATTCTCAGCCGAAGCAGAAGACGGTGACGCAGCGCTGGAAGACACAGTTAACGTCGTGCTCCACAGTCCTACCCTGCCTCATTCTCAAACGCCTACGCCTACGACTCAATGGCAGTCTCTTGAATTGCTGCAGCAGATGGGCTTTCGAGTCAATCCCAATCGTATGCTTTGCCAATCTTTGCAGGAAGTAGGAGAGTATTACGATCGCTGGTCAACCGAGCGCCTCGGCTTGCCTTACATGACCGATGGGGTAGTGGTAAAGCTCGATTCATTTACGCTGCAGGAACAGCTAGGCTTTACCCAAAAGTTTCCCCGCTGGGCGATCGCCCTGAAATATCCGGCTGAAGAGGCTCCCACCATTGTGGAGAATATCAGCGTCAATGTGGGGCGCACCGGAGCCGTCACACCCCTGGCCGAAATGCGACCAGTGCAGCTAGCCGGAACCACCGTCTCTCGGGCTACCTTGCACAACGCCGACCGGATTGCCGAACTGGATATCCGCATCAAAGACACGGTGATCATCCGCAAAGCGGGCGAAATTATTCCAGAAGTGCTGCGTGTGCTCACCGAACTGCGCCCAGCCGATACGGTGCCCTTCCAGATGCCCACCCAATGCCCCGAATGCCAGCAACCGCTGTTTCGCCCTGAGGGAGAAGCCGTGACCCGCTGCATTAACACCTCCTGTCCGGCTATTTTGCGCGGAGCGTTGGTGCATTGGGCTGGGCGAGATGCTATGGATATCAACGGCTTGGGTGAAAAATGGGTGCAGCAGTTTGTCGATCGCGGTTTGCTGCAGACCGTCGCAGATTTATATGAGCTGACGGAAGAGCAGCTGATGACGGTAGACCGCATGGGCAAAAAATCGGCACAGAATTTGGTAGCTGCGATCGCCCAATCTAAAACTCAGCCCTGGTCACGGGTGCTATATGGCTTAGGCATCCGTCATATTGGCAGCGTCAATGCCCAGACGTTGACCGAACATTTTCCGACTGTGGAAGCCTTAGCCAATGCGGATGTTGGGGCGATCGCCAGTGTCCACAGCATTGGTCAAGAAATTGCCCAGTCTGTGTATGACTGGTTTCGGGTTCCAGCCAATCAGGACTTGATTGAGCGGCTGCGGGCGGCAGGCGTGCAGCTCAGCGGGCAAGCCAGAGCCGTTAAAGCGGTAAATGGGGCGATCGCCGGTAAAACCTTCGTGATTACTGGCACCTTGCCAACTTTAAAGCGAGATGAGGCAAAAACCCTGATCCAAAATGCGGGGGGCAAAGTCACCAATTCCATCAGT
>DATNOY010000714.1:0-3689 GCA_036703495.1 Coleofasciculaceae cyanobacterium | reverse complement strand
CAAACCATTTCACAAATCAAATAGGACTGCTATAGATCATCAAAAAGATATAATTTTCCTGCTCAAGTTGTTTGTCGATTACCGTAAAGGTTGCCTAAATCCTGTTTATTGCTCACCCGAACAAAACACCCTAAACGATTGATCGATCAGCTGCGTTAACTCTGCCGACGGATGCGGCACCGCCAGCACCTCTCGCCAAAACTCCGCCCAAAGCTGCTGCTGCGCATAAAAATCGGCGCGGCGCAAGGTTGCCTTTTCACCCGTCACCCCCTCTGCCGCCAACTGTTGATTCAGCGTTTGCAGCGCCTGCATCAGGCGATCGCGCTCTGCTGCCGTCACCACTTGAAAGGAGATTTGACGCGCTTGTACCTGCGACGGCGATACCCACCAAGTGTAAGCTTGTCCAGCCTCCAGCCGTTTTGGTACTGCCACCTGATAGATATTCAGCGCTGCATTCGAGTTAGCATCCAGCACCACCGTTCCCTTGCGATCGCCATCTGACACACGACCTTGCCAGAGCGCAGTTTCCTGATCGGGTTGATGCACCTCCAGCGTTCCCGCTTCCCCAATCCAGGTCAGTGTAGGGCGATCGCTCAAGACGCGGGCCATCTCTGTGGCTGGAGCCGCAGTTTCCAGCGGTGAAATCACGCAAAACGTAGCGCCCCGCCCGCCCCCGTTGGAAGGTGGTACCGGCGGTTCGCTTGCCAACAGCCTTCCCCACAGGTTCTCCCAAGTCTGGCGCAAATTGGGCACAGAAAATGCAGCAGCCGGGGGAGGCTGGATTGGCAACACTTGCGGCATCAGCAATAGGGTGAGCGAAAGTCCAAAGGAACTGAGTCGATGAACAAAACGGGAACGATTAATCATAGCTGCCTCTATGCGGTGCAAATGTCAAGAGAATTAAGCTCCAAAAAGTGAGAATCGGCAGCACAATCGGCAACAAAATCGCGATTGGCGAGAGATACAATTCCCAACTCAGTAGGATATAGATCGATGTAACGGCTGTCAAAATTAATAGATGCGATCGCTGCCTTAGACGACGATATCGCCAGAACAAAATCACTCCCTTACCGAGAAACCCTGCCAGCACCACCAGCCAGAAGTCTGGAATCGGTACCACCAGACGCTGCGCGAGAAAATGTTGAAATAAATAGGCGTGATATTCGCCACCTGTCCAGGTCAAGCGCTGATCGCCTAGCCAATGCTGAATAGCGGCTGGTACAGATGTGTTATCTTCTCCCTCTCTGTCTACACCCGCTGATTTGTAATTGGGCGCAATCAAGACCGTGTCCGGTAGCGACAGCAAGGGCTGATCCAGCAGGTCTTTAGCGCTGATGGATTGAAACACCTGTGAGGGGGGGATTGAATAGTCTACGATCGGATGCAGCCACATTTGTGCAAGCTGGTAGCTGAAGCTGGTGATTGGCTGGGGCGAAAGCCGGGAAGGCAAGCGGAACAGCTGCTCCACATTGGACGGAGGAGCAGACACTGTACAGTTCACTGACTGGCTGCCTGTGCAGCGACGGTGCAGCTCGGCTAACACATAAGCCAGCGGCGGGATGCTACTCTCCGGGGTGAACAGCTCCACATACTGCCATCCCCGTACCGTCATACTACCCGACCTACTCCAGTCGGTTTCTGCAAAGATAGATGGTGCTTGTCGCCAAGCGCGCGTGTTGCGATCGCGGCTTGCCCCCATCACAAAGCGGGTTCCTCGCTTAGCAGCCTGACGCATGGCATCCTGCAAAACCGGATCTTCCGTCGGAATCGGGGGATAGAGTAAGTAATCTATCCCAATCACCTTGGCGCGGCTCAAGCGATTGACTAATTTGGCTAAGTAGGTGCGCGGAATGGGACGCAGCCGCGCTTCCTTTTCCAACGATTGCTCATCAATTTGCACCAGCAGTAGCGGTGGTGGCATTGCTGAATCCGCTCTTAAGGTAGCTTGACGGTAGAGTGCCTGGACTGCAACTCGCTGTTCAAGCAACGCCTGCTGCACCGGCAACAGCAAACTGAGTAAGGCAAACCCTCCCAAGAGAATGGCTTCCCGACGTTGCGGCAACCAGCGTCTGAGCCGCTGCCGCACCCCCTGCAGCGGGATGCGAAACCAGGTAACAGGCGGCTGACAAAACAGCGATGGCACTAAGTGAGCTGAGGGGTACGTTAAATTTTGCTCCGTTTTCAGCCACTGACAGGTATGTAGCAGCGATTCCTGCACATCCTGATGGTCTGCCAAGCCTTGCACAAACCGCACCAGAAATGCCTGCGCCACTCGGTTAGGAATCGGCTCTCGCATCACGGCAACCTGACTCAACCCTAAATCAATCAATGACTCGGCTAAGCTCATCCCGTTGCAAGAGTTAAACAGCGCAAACTGGAGTCCTCGCTCTTTGGCAATGGCCAGTTTGGGTGCAATCTCACTGACGCGAATGGAGGTATTCGGCGCAATTCCTAACTCCCCTCCTGTTAGCTGCGTTTCGTTGCTATGTCCGGCAAAAAACAGCACATCCCACCCTTGCGGATCAGCGATCGCCTCCACAATCTGCGTTTTGAGCTTCTCGATTGGCTGTTTTTGCCAACCCACGAACTTGACCTCAGCGAGGCGACTGAGGGATTGAACTGCCCTATAGTCCTCTGTGAAACTAAGTCCCGTTTCATCGCCCATAATCGCTAAAATTCGCGGACGACGGCGAGGTTTTACAGCAGCAGTTCTGGTGCGGATGTTGGCAGGAATACGGGTGATCTGAATTTTTGAACCCGTTGCTGCGCCAATTTCCCAAGCTTCCCAAGGTAGCCGAGCCAGTTCTATCGGCTCGCAGGTGAGAAACAGATCAACCGAAGTTTGAGCAGGGTTTGTGGTTTGGCTAAACTCGCTGATTTTGGTACGAATGTCGTACAGCTCCACCTGTCGTAACCAGCGATGAAAGTCGTACAGTAGGCGGGTTTCTGCTTCCACCAAGCGACGCTGCGGATCGGCTGGATCGGCAAAACTACCGCTGCCTGCTCCCTTACCGCGCATGGTAGATTCTGCTGCTCCCAACGACATTTCTGCAGTCTGGTAGAAATTAAGGTAAGCACGCTGCCACCGCTCGTAGAGTGCAAACAGCTCCTCCGAAAAAGCTAGCCTTTGGGAAAGCCGTTGCCCCTGTCCCCAGGTGAGCTCAAAGAGACAAACACCATCAATTTTTTGAACGCGGAGATGAAGCATGGGCGAGTAAACCAGGAGCAATAATAAAGGATTGATCTAAACAGCTAAATTACTCAAACGTAAATGCAGGAAAAGTTTTCATTGCTCCATCGGGAAGATTAAGCGTTACCCAAAATTGCTCTCGCGGAGTTCCAATGACTTGAGCATAGAGGTAGGCTTTAGAGGGATCGGTGAGGATAGGAGCTTCCAGGATATGATCAGCATCTCGGAGGCAAATCTGGATGCCCTGAGGTAATGCCCCTTCGGGCTGTGTGCCGAGAATGACCAGCATCGTCCAATCGGGCGGGACTAACTCCCAGGTGACGACATAGAGCCGCAACGCTAGCGTTTCCCATTCAAAGTCCTGATAGGCAGCTTGCGCCTGAGGGGGAATCTGTAAGCCGCTAAAATTAATCAGCTCGCTAACAACAGCTTGATATTGCTCAGCCGGTGAGCGCCTTGTCCGAAATTCATAGCTGGGGACAGGAGGAGGCAATAAGAT
>DATNOY010000713.1:0-2341 GCA_036703495.1 Coleofasciculaceae cyanobacterium | reverse complement strand
ACTACGCCCAAGACGACGAGAAGCGGCAGGGCAATCACGCTGATACTGAGGCAGAGGTCAACAGTAGTGAGTTGAGGGTAAGGTGACTCAGAGGGGGTTGGTTGAGTCACAACCTGAGCAGATGAACTGGAATGAGTGAAGGGATGAGTACGCATGACCTATTTCCCCACTGCCAGTTGATAGCGCCAGTTGAGGGCGATCGCCCGGGAAGCAGACTGCAGGGCAACAGGGCGGACAGGGGCTGCAAGGGTTCGATAGCGCCAGTTGATCGCGATCGGCTGACTGCCAGCCTTATGGACCGAAGGACGCACCAAAGGACGATAGGTATAGACGTTGCCGCGATAAATCAGTTGCATAGGGGGCTGCATAAGATGGGATAAGTGACGTTCTTATATTTGCAACTTCACTGCAAAAGCCTTGACTTACTGTGGTGGTTGTGTGATCTTGAAGCGTTAAAACTGTGAGGGCGATCGCCCTAAGCGGTGATGACGCTCACCGCTTTCTCGCCCCTGCTCCAATTCAGTAGGATAAAGGCAACCCTGCACTTTCCAGCACCCCTATGCAGACTTCTATTCACGCTGCCGCGCCGCTCAGCTCTAGCCCGACTGTTTCGTTATCCGATACCTTACGTCAGCGGCGTCAGCGGCTGGCGCAACACCTTAGCGATCCCGTTCTCCTCTGGTCTGGGCGCAGCAGTGCCCGTAATTTTCCGGCAAATTCTTATCCTTATCGGGCCAACAGCCACTTTCTCTACTTCGCTGGATTACCGCTTTACAATGCCGTGATTCGCCTAGAGTCCGGTCGGCTGCAGCTGTTTATGGATGACCCTACCCCTGCCGATATTCTTTGGCATGGCGATTCCCCCCGTCGCAGCCAGATTGCCGAGGCGATCGCCGCTGATGCAGACTATCCCCTGGCGGATCTAAAATTCCTGACCGCACAGGCCGCTACCATTCCGGTGCAGGATGCCAGTACCCGCCTACTGCAATCGCAGTTGCTCAACCGTCCCCTCACGGCTGCCACTGCCGTTGCAGACAGGGATTTGGCATTGGCAGAGGCGATTGTTGCCCTGCGGCTGATTCAAGATGCCGGGGCCATTGCTGAGCTGCGTCAGGCGGCAGCTGTCACAGTTGCAGCGCACAAAGCGGGCATGGCTGCCACTCCGCAGGCCCAAACCGAAGCCCAAGTGCGGGCGGTCATGGAAAGTGTGATTCTGTCCAACCAGATGACCTGTGCTTATAGCAGTATTGTCACGGTTCAGGGAGAAGTGCTGCATAGCGATCGCTACCACAACCCCATCCAACCCCAGGATTTGCTGTTGGCCGATGTGGGAGCCGAAGCGGCTTCGGGTTGGGCATCCGATGTGACGCGCACCTGGCCGGCGAGGGGCAAATTTTCAGCAACGCAACGCGACATTTATGATCTGGTGTTGGCTGCTCACGATCGCTGTATTGAGCAAGCTATGCCCGGCGTTGAATATCGCGATTTGCACCTGATGGCGGCTCAGGTGATGGCGGCAGGCTTGGTAGACCTGGGCATTCTCAAAGGAAACGCCGCAGATTTGGTGGACATGGATGCTCATGCTCTGTTCTTCCCGCATGGTATTGGGCACCTGCTGGGTCTGGATGTGCATGACATGGAAGACTTGGGCGATCGGGCAGGCTATGCGCCAGGACGAGACCGCAGCGATCGGTTTGGTTTGGGCTATCTGCGGCTCGATCGGCCGCTGCAAGCTGGCATGGCCGTCACCATTGAACCCGGATTTTACCAGGTGCCAGCGATTCTTAACGACCCAGAACGGCGGCAGAAGTATGACTCGGTCGTTAACTGGGAACGGTTGTCCCAATTCGCAGATGTGCGCGGTATCCGCATTGAGGATGATGTGTTAATCACCGAGACGGGGAATGAGGTGCTGACTGCCCAACTGCCAACGCAGGCTGCAGCGATTGAGCAACTCGTTCAGGGTGAATGAGATGAGCGATCGACCCCCTGAGATTACGCCAGACCTGCTAAAGACGATCGATGTTTTGGAAGCGATCGAAAGTTTAATTGACCTTGCGCCGCCTGCAGCGGTAGACCAAATTCTCCGAGAAACCTGGCTGAAGGTCAGCGAAACCTTTCCTGAGGATTTTAAGGAAGCCACCAAGGAAGATGCCGGTGCTGAAGGGTTACGGCGCTATATCCGCGTCAAAGCTTTTTTTCAAGATCCGATCGCTCATCCCATTACTCCGGAAGAGCTGGAGGCATACTACCAAAATCATGCCCCTATCGATGCGGATTCAGCAGAGTTCTATTTCCCATAGGATGACGAATTCATAGCTATCGCCACTTTATCGGACAG
>DATNOY010000712.1:0-2261 GCA_036703495.1 Coleofasciculaceae cyanobacterium | reverse complement strand
AACAGCTTGAGCAAGGAGATTTCCTGATTCGAACGTTGATTGGGGTTGATCCGCGAACAGGAGCCATTGCGATTGGCGATCGCGTTCGGCCAGGTCAACGGATTCGATTTCACCTGCGGGATGCTGACGCTTCTGCGGATGATTTAGAAATGCTGCTCAAGCGCTATCAGCCTGAAATCGCTGCTCCGGTTGGAGCGTTGATCTTTGCCTGCATGGGACGAGGAGAAGGGCTTTATCAGGAGCCTAACTTCGATTCGCAGCTGTTTAGCCGTTATTTTCCTCATGTGCCGCTGAGCGGTTTCTTTTGCAATGGCGAAATTGGCCCGGTAGGCGGTACCACGTTCCTGCATGGCTACACATCGGTGTTTGGCATTTGCCGCTCGGTTAATTCTCCTGAGTCTCCATAGCTTGGGTGATCCTATTTTTTGTGACCCCATTTTTCTTGGTGATGGTTCAGATAAGGAACCTAGGGAGTAGGCGATCGCACTGGAACTGAGCCTTTCCAATGGATTTTTGACTATCTTCTCCCTAAGTCCCCTTATGCACCCTGACAGTTACACCCTTTATGCACCCTGACTGCACCCTAAGACATACACCCTGAGTTAATGCACCCTGATTCAATACACCCCGATATCAATGCACCCTGAGTCTGTCCCTTCAGACAACCGCCTCTCTTTTCCGAATTCAGCGCGGAATTTGCCATAGCGCGCGCTTAACTAAATCCGGAATTTGAGAAGGGCGATCGGCTAAAGGAATCTTTGCTTGCTGAAAAGCTAAACCTTGACGTTCAGCAGGGCTAATGCTGTGACTCAAACCGTGACTCAAACCTGAAAGCCGCGCAGCGATCGGCGCTGATGTCACCCCTATCGACTGAAAGTTGGGTACAGTGAGTCCGGCAATGTAAGCAACTACAGGTTTATCAATAGCTGCAGCAATGTAGTCAGCTGCCAAGTCTTCGCTTTCGCTGTCTCGTTCCCCCACCAGAACAATCACCTCTGTCAGTTCATCTTCCTCTAAAATTTGTAGCCACTGCTGCAAAGATGAACCGCGAATGCGATCGCTGCCAATTCCAACAGCAATTGATTGCCCTAAACCTGCCCGAGTCAGTTCCAGCGCCACTTCATAAATCAATGTTCCACTGCAACTGACGATGCCAACCGAACCCGGCATGTAAAAAGCAGGCGGATGAGTGCCCAGTAGAATTTGTCCAGGGACAATCAGACCCGGACAATTTGGCCCCACTACTAAAGTTTCAGTTGCTTCTGCTTTACGCAGCAGAGTCACCATATCCAGGGGCGGAACCCCTTCTGTGATCACAATCAGTTGGTGAATTTCGGCCGCAATTGCCTCTAAGGCAGCATCCAACACGGCATAGGGCTGCACAAAAATCACTGCCGTTTCCACTTTGCCGATCTGGGCTAAAGCTTGTTCCACCATGTCAAACACAGGGATACCATGAACCCGCTCACCCTGATGTCCAGGACTCACGCCGGCCACAATTTGAGTTCCATACGCTTTCATCATGGAAACATAAACAGAACTCCTAGGTTCTGTAATACCCATGACGAGTACCCGACTGTTGAATGTGAAATCCATAGATATCACTCTGCTTAGGGCTTAAATACAGGTGAGTGAGCATTCGATAGACTGCCAGGCAAGGCTTCTGGAGGCTGAGGTCTCAATCGGTTTTGTAAATTAAAGATCCAGTCCGGTTGAGTCAATTCAACGGTCTGGGCGATCGCTTCATCCAGTTGATCCATCACCGGCAGTCCTAGTGGCAGTAGTGCCTCTTGCGCCTGATGAAATTGCAATCCTACCAGTCTCAGCACGAATGCAGGCAAACTGCTAGAAGAATGACGCTGCAGATAGTCCGCAAGGATTTCAGCCACTTGTAGGCAAGACACTGAGCCGCATATGAGGTTAACCAGCACGACTTTAATCGCTTTATTCTGAAGGATAAGATCCAGCCCTTGCTCAAGATAGGCTTTCAAAGGAATCGAGGGGGAGCAATAACGATGTTCCTCTCCTAAGTCAACGCAGCTCGCAGGATGCCCCTGAGATTTCTTGAGAAGATCTAGCGTTGCTAGCGTTAGCCCCATGCCGTTGCTGAGCACACCAATTGTTCCATCCACCTCAACTGGCTTCAGTTCGCAAGGAGGAATCTGCAATGTGGAGTCCTTGCAAGGAACCGGGATGTTGGCGATCGCTGCTAAGCCTTCGTGACGTCCTAATGCTGCATCATTGACGGTGATCTTACCGTC